>JBKJPO010000374.1:0-10140 GCA_046595095.1 Chitinophagaceae bacterium | reverse complement strand
ACTGCACGGTTAGTGGAGTTTGGTCTTAAGCTGTATCCATTAGTATTATAAGAATTGATAAATCCGCTTAGCCCGAGTTTACCTACCCTTGCGCTGCCATTGATATTTGCATCCCATGTGTTATAAGTTCCGTAACGCAGTCCTGCTGTAAGTTTATTATCAAAAGATTTATCAGTGATAACATTTATTACACCCGCCATTGCCTCCGAACCATACAAACTTGATGATGGGCCTTTCACAATTTCAATTTTGCGTATGTTCCCCACCGTGATCCTTGAAATATCAAGGATGCCTGCTGTACGCCCCACAAGCGGTTCACCATCTATAAGTATCAGGGTATAATCCGGATTAAGTCCCTGCATCTGTATACCTGCACCAAACCCGGAAGTAATATTAATTCCGGGTTGTTCTGACAGGATATCTTTGAGTCTTAATGATCCATTTTGTTCGATCGTTTTTTTAGAAATAATATTCACAGGAACAGTTACATTTCCAAGTTTTTGTTCAGTTCTCGTAGCAGTAATTACCACCTCATCCAAAGAAATAGCCAGGCTGTCTGAAGACATCATCTGGCCATTTACTTGTTGAAAAGAGAGTAGGAGGAATATAAAAAATAAAGCGGGAATAAATTTGAAATTGCGCATGTAGATCTCTGTCAGAAGCACAAAGGTGAGACAGCAACGTATCTTATTTATCATGATACTGTCATTAAATGATTAACTTATTTAAGTAAGCATATTCTGATGTTGAATGGGATCATATCCAGACAGCTAGAAGAATCGTTTCGTTTACTATCAAAGGAACTACTACAAGTTGTCTCTGCACACAAGGATTAGGAGGTGGAAAAAAAGAGTGGGCACTATTTAAAATTTTGCTCCAACAGAAATATAAAAGTTCCTCGCATCAGCCGGCATTAGCCCCGGACCAGGATAACCACCTGCCCTTCTGGTGAAATATTTTTTATCAGCCAGGTTATTTATACCAGCCTTAATGCTATAGTATTTCAGGAGTTTATAGGTAATTGAAAAATCCGCAATCGTATAAGCAGGGATGAGCCCGGTTTGTGCGTTTGTTGAAGGAAGCGAAGTATTATTTGCATCGCTAAATGTTTCGCCGGAATAACTCATTTGCCCGGTTAATGACAGCCCTGCATAATTCCACGTAATTCCTGAACGCACAATTGTTGATGGACTGTTTTCCACTTTTTTGTTACGTAAATTATTTTCAACGAGAACATTTCCATTTTTAGTGATAACAGGAAAATTTCCATATTTCGCATCGAGTACCGATGCTGAAATAAATAAGCTGAATGTTCCGAATTTAGATTTTTTCACAAATGCTTTTATAGGGTCAAATTCTACCAGGGCCTCAATTCCTTTGCTATTGCTTGACCCAAGGTTTGTACGATAATTATAAAAGGTGCCATCTGTTTTCTGCTGAGTTATTACACCAATCCTGTTATTGTATCTTAAATAAAAACCACTCACATCAAAATACAGGTATTGCTGCACTTTACCCCGGTAACCCAAATCAATATTATAACCATTTGCATCCTTGATTTGAGGGTCAACTATTTCGGTGGATGGTGACACGGTAAGGTCAGAAAATAATATGGGGCGATATGCCTGCGCATAGTTCGCGTAGATTTCAGTTGCAGCAATATGGTATTCTGCACCTGCACCCAACAAAAGAAATTGCCGCGTTCTTTTCTCATCCCTGATCTTATTTTCAGAGCCATTTGCATTTATTGAAATTCGGCCATCAGCAAGGGTTTCAAGATATTCGTACCTAATTCCCGGTATCAAAATAAAATGTTCATTGAACCTAATAATATTCTCTGCAAATACCGCCGCATTGCGGCTTCGCATATCAAGTACAGATGGATAAATGCCTGAATGATTAATATTATATCCACTACCGGTATCGCCTATGCCATTTTTTAATCTGTCCGTTTTCCCGCTAAAATATCGAAGGCCTGTTGAAATAGTATTACTCAATTTTCCGATCCTGTAATCCGAAAGATATCTTGCTTCGATACCCACATTATTATATTTATCAATGTCGATTGTACGATTATTGAATCGACCTGTGGCAGGGTTTATCGAATCTTTTATATCTATAGGTCTTAAATATCCAATGCTGTTCCTTGCTCCTTTGATCGTATACAATTTAATGTTCAGCCGGTTGTTTGATTTAAAATGATAATCTGCCGTAACGGCTCCTGACTGCCATGTGATATCAAACCAATTTCTGCCGCGCAAGCTTTGCCTGGCATCTTGTTCAAATTGTTTATCGCTAAGACCTCCTGGTTGTTGGCTGCGCATATTCCAATGCATGTATTCTACCCCGATCCTCAATTTATTGCTGAGTTTATAATGCATATTCGCAAATCCTGTGTTGGTAAAATATCGACTGTTCTGCCGCCATCCATTTGCATTCCTGTGATCAAAAAAAGCATAGTAATTGATTTTTTTTGTTTCTCCTCCAATGGCGTTATAGGTATTGAAGAGGCCGAAAGAACCTACAGTATTTTGTGTTTCAAACTGCAAAGGTTTATTAATATCACTGCCGTCGCGAAGCAGAAAATTTACCATGCCACCAAACTGGGGTCCATATTGCAATGCACCGGATCCACGAACTACCTGGATGCGCTGCACTGCCTGGAGCTGTGGAGTATAATAAGATTCGGGATAGCCGAATGGGTCTGCAGAAATATCATAACCATTTTGACGGATGTTGAATTCCCAGCTCCGGTTAGGGCTTAACCCTCTTGCAGCAATACCGATCTGGATTCCACTGCCATCACTTTCCCAAATATGGATACCTGGAATCTTTGCCATCACTTGCCGCATGTTATTATTTACCACGCTTGCATTGAGGTTATCCATGATTACAAGCGAATTTTTTTTGCCTGCAAAAATTGAAGTACCTACTACTTCAGGTAGATTGAGTATGTCAGCCTTACTGTTTTTACCAACAATATTTATTTCGGGGAGATATATCGCTGAATGCGTGAGACTGTCTTTTTTAATTTTTTGCACCTGGGCTGCAATACTGTTGGAGGCGCAGATCCCAATGATAAAAAAGAAGAAAATCCTATTTTGCATCTGTACCAGGTTCATGGTACAAAGAAAATTTACCGGGAGCAGCGAACCTTACGAATTTGGGTAAAGTAATTTACGGATTTGGGAAAAATGGGTTGATTATAAACTTCTGGCGTTTAAGATGAGCTAAGCTCTGCTATGCAACAACAATTCACAAGGCTTTAAACCGGTATGTTTTTTAAATGCAGTAGAGAAGTGAGAAATTGAAGAATAACCAAGGAGAGCTGAAACTTCAGTAACGCTCAGACCTTTTTCATAAAGGAGGTATTTGGCATGTTCCATTCTCTGGCTTTGGAAAAATTCGAAAATTGTAGTTCCAAACATTTCTTTGAATCCTTTTTTCAGGTAACATTCATTAATTGCCACTTTGCGGCTAAGCTCACGAATAGTAAGGGGTTCGCTGATGTGTTGAAGTAATATTTCGCGCGCATCGGCAATTTTCTGCCTGTCTGCTTCATTTGCAAGGAATTTACATTCAAATTCATTCTCGGTTTCTCCTACAATGCAATCCAGGCTATAAAGAAGGAGCATCTGTGTTTGCGCATTGATATAAATATTTTCGAGGCTTCCGCTAAATGTATGGTTGAGCAAGCCTTCCAGCACCAGCCTGGTCTTTCCGCAAAGAGGCACCACTTTGGAAAAAGAAGACAGGTGTTTAAAATTCAAAATACTATCCGAGAATGTGGAATTTTTTTTGCCTTTTACAAATTGGGAAAGGTGTGAAGCAGTATACGTAAAGTCGAGCAGATCAATGCTTCCAACTCTCTCATTACAATGACCCGATTCACTATTACGGCAGAAATTGCAATCTGTATTTTTTTGTCTGCAATAGGTATTTCCGGTGATGCAAAATTTTAGTTGAAGAATGTTGTCTGATTGCGATTCTCCCACATTGTAAGACACCATCGCCACATCATCCATAATAACTGCCGCGTCTTTCCTGAAACGTTTAATGTTGTAAGCAACTGTTCCCGGTATCTGTTGTTCTTTATCTTGTAAAAGGTCCATTTGGTCAACCATAATGGGTTGTTGCCTTGCCAACGCTAATATGTCGCTATATGGATACATTGATATATTTCAATGCAAATATAGAACATTTATCCATACTCATCAAGGCTTCTCTTTGCTTGAGATTGGAATGACCATGTAATGGAATTACAACTACTTTATCGAAATCAGAAAAGATTTTCCAGGCGATTTTTTTAGCCCTTCCCGGCTCCAAACTAAGCCCTGATTTCTTAGGCTATGAGCACTAATTTCAGTAGCTTTGCCCGAATCTTAATTTTGAGTAATTTAAAGTAGATTTTGTTCGCATTATGAGTTTAGAAACCGCAGAAATTTTACCCACCGCCACCAATGGTTATGGCGCAGATAGCATACAAGTTTTAGAAGGATTAGAAGCAGTTAGAAAGAGGCCTGCGATGTATATTGGCGACATTGGCGTTAAGGGATTGCACCACCTCGTATATGAGGTGGTAGATAATTCTATTGACGAAGCTCTTGCGGGCTATTGCAGCAATATCACCGTTATTATCAATGAGGATAATTCAATTACCGTTCAGGATGATGGAAGAGGTATTCCTACAGGCATGCATACGAAAGAAAACAGGAGTGCATTGGAAGTGGTAATGACCGTTTTGCATGCCGGAGGTAAATTTGATAAGAATACTTATAAAGTAAGTGGCGGTTTGCATGGCGTAGGCGTAAGTTGTGTAAATGCATTGAGTAGCAAACTTCACGTTACAGTTAACCGCGACGGAAAAACATTTGAGCAGGAATACCACCGTGGATTTCCGCAATATACAGTTAGAGAAATTGGGGATAGCACAACTACAGGTACGATGGTTCAGTTCTGGCCAGACCCTACCATCTTCCAGGTACTCGAATACAATCGTGAGATTCTTGAAGGTCGTCTCCGTGAGCTTTCATATTTAAATCGAAAAATAAAAATTGTACTGCACGATCTGCGTGAAAAAGATGATGATGACAAGACCTATTCAAAAACTTTTTATAGTGAAGGCGGGATAGTTGAGTTTGTTGAAATGCTTGATAAAAACGGCAATCGTCAGCCTTTGTTGCCGAACGTGATTTATTGCGAGGCTCATGATGCATCAAGCAATGTAGTTGTAGAAGTAGCTATGGTTTATAACACCGGTTACCAGGAACATATTTTCAGTTATGTAAATAATATCAATACAATTGAAGGTGGAACTCACGTGGCTGGATTTCGCAGGTCCATCACCCGGGTTTTTAAAAGTTATGGGGAAAAAGAAGGCTTGTTTGAAAAAGCGAAAGTTGAAATCGAAGGCGATGATTTTAGAGAAGGCCTGAGTGCAGTAATTTCAATAAAAGTTCCCGAACCCCAGTTTGAAGGACAAACAAAAACCAAGCTTGGAAATAGTGAGGTAATGGGTGTTGTGGATACAACCTTAAGCAGGGTACTTGTCGCTTACCTTGAAGAAAATCCAAGGGATGCCAAGATCATAATTCAAAAAGTGATTCTTGCAGCACAAGCCAGGGCTGCGGCCAGGAAGGCTCGTGAAATGGTTCAGCGTAAGAGTGTGCTCACCGGCGGCGGTCTCCCCGGTAAACTTGCAGATTGCAGTGATAAAGATCCAATTAAATGTGAACTGTTTCTTGTGGAAGGAGATTCGGCTGGCGGAACTGCAAAGCAAGGCCGTGACAGGAGTTTCCAGGCGATTCTTCCCTTACGTGGTAAGATACTGAACGTAGAAAAAGCAATGGAGCATAGAATTTATGATAATGAAGAAATCAGGAATATGTTCACAGCGCTTGGTGTAAAAATAGGTACTCTGGAAGATCCAAAAGCACTGGACATTAGCAAACTCCGCTATCATAAGCTAATTATTATGACGGATGCGGATGTGGACGGTAGTCACATTGCAACTTTAATTCTCACCTTCATTTTCCGCTATATGAAAGAACTCGTTGAGCAGGGTTACGTATATATTGCTCAGCCTCCTCTTTACCTTGTGAAAAAAGGCAAGGAACAATATTATGCCTGGGGTGAAGAAGACCGGAAAGCATGGATTGAAAAAATGGCTAATGGCAGGGAAGACACTGTACACATTCAACGATACAAGGGATTAGGAGAAATGAACTCAGAGCAACTCTGGGAAACTACCATGGATCCTAAGTCAAGGACCTTGAAGCAGGTAACCATCGATAGTGCGGCTGAAGCGGACAGGGTGTTCAGTATGTTGATGGGAGACGAAGTTCCACCACGAAGAGAGTTCATCGAAACACATGCGAAATATGCCCGTATTGATGTATAACTCCTTGTTTATACGATAATTAGATATTTTCGTTGCCTATTTTAGGAGGATCCGGGAACGCCGGTAAATATATTTTAGCTTGAAATACATATAAAAAAGTAAATTTGGACCGCGTGATACTATAGAGTGCACCACACATAATCATTTTACTGAACTATAAAACTTTATTACAATGGCAAACATGTTAACAGCTTATTGCATGAAAACGAAGGAAAAAAATTGTCCTATGCATGATGCAGTGATCACAAAAACTGCTCGTGGCGGTTATATGGCTCAAGGTCATGACGGAAAAGGAAACAAGATGACTACTATGCTAAGTGAAGCAAATGCTAACCAGGCAGTGAAAGATGGTGTAGCTAAAAAAAGCTGGTAGTATTTTCTCAAAGATTCATCAATAAGCGATATAGAAAATCTGTATCGCTTTTTTGTTTGAGTAAGTTTCAGGACAAATTTAATCTCACTGTTTCCTGGTTCTGGAGGCACTTTTAAAATGAAGATGAGCCAGGCTAATCGTTTGTAAGGATAAGTCCTTTTTTCTGCCTCAAATGCCTGGAGCAATGAATTGAAATTAAGGTCTCTTATACTCTCCGATTCTTGAAAGAAGCTTCCACAAACCGGTCATGCTTTTTATATTCTCCACTACAAGAATTCCGTTTTTACCAACCTGTTTCAATTTAGCCTTGTTGATTTGTGTTTGAATAAAATGGAGAAGATTATTAAATGTCTCGCTCCTGAAATAAGGCGAATCAGGATTGCTGACAAAAAAGCATTTCAAAGTTTCCTGTTTAAGAATCATTTTTTCAAAGCCTAATTGAACGGCCAGTTTCCTGGCGCGTACTGTTGTAAAGAGATCGTCAACCGGCGCAGGTACAGGCCCGAAACGATCAGCCATTTCAATATGGAATTCTTTAAGATCTTTCTCGGTCTCGCAGTTATCAAGCCTGGAGTAAAGACTCAATCTTTCTGTAATGCTCTCTACATAAGAATCCGGTATCAATATCTCTAAGTCTGTATCAATCGTGCAATCATTTACATAATCATCCTGCTTATGAATCTCCTCCTTAAAAAGTTCCTTAAATTCTTTCCTTTTCAATTCTCTTATTGCTTCATCCAGGATTTTCTGGTACATCTCGAAACCAATCTCGGCAATGAAGCCACTTTGTTCTCCTCCAAGCATGTTGCCAGCTCCCCGAATATCCAGATCCCGCATGGCGATCTGGAATCCACTGCCAAGCTCACTATATTGCTCCAGGGTCTGCAGTCTTTTACGGGAATCAGCGGGTAGAGTACTCATCGGTGGCGCAAGTAAATAACAAAAGGCTTTTTTATTGCTTCTGCCTACGCGGCCCCTCAACTGGTGAAGATCACTTAATCCAAATTGATGAGCATTATTTACTATAATGGTATTTACATTAGGAATATCCACACCACTTTCAATAATGTTGGTGCATACAAGTACATCATATTTACGGTCCATAAAGTCGAGGATGGTTTCCTCCAGCCTATCACCATCCATTTGACCATGTGCAAAGGCAATACTGATATCGGGGCATAATCCTTTTATCAGGCTGCTCATCTCAGCCAGACCATTCACCAGGTTGTGAATAAAGAAAACCTGGCCTCCTCTTTCTGTTTCATAATAGATGGCATCGCGGATAGCATCCTGGTTGAAAACATGCACCTCGGTTTGTATTGGTTGCCTGTTTGGCGGAGGTGTATTTATTATGCTAAGATCCCTTGCACCCATGAGGCTGAATTGTAATGTTCTTGGGATAGGCGTGGCTGTTAGGGTTAGAGAATCAACTGTTGTGCGTATCAATTTTAATTTCTCCTTTGCTGATACGCCGAACTTTTGTTCTTCGTCAATTATCATGAGTCCAAGGTCCTTGAACTTTACATCTTTGCCAAGCAAAGCATGTGTACCAATTATGATATCTATTTTTCCTGCTTCAACTTTTGAAAGTGTTTCTTTTTTCTCTTTGGAAGATTTAAACCGGTTGATATAATCAACGGTCACAGGAAAATCTTTTAATCTTTCACTGAATGTTTTAAAATGCTGGTAGGCGAGGATCGTTGTAGGAACTAATACAGCAGCTTGTTTGCTGTCAAGGCAAGTTTTAAATGCAGCCCTTATTGCGACCTCGGTTTTTCCAAATCCAACATCACCACATACAAGCCTGTCCATTGGAGATGGTTTTTCCATGTCACGTTTTACATCCACCACAGCTTTATTCTGATCCGGTGTATCCTCATAAATAAATGAAGCTTCAAGTTCAGTCTGGAGATAATTATCAGGTGAATGGGAAAACCCGAGCTGGCTCTTCCGTTGAGCATATAATTTAATGAGGTCTGTGGCAATATCTTTTACTTGCTTCTTTGTTTTCTCCTTTAATTTATTCCAGACATCACTTCCAAGTTTATTCATTTTCGGAACGCTTCCTTCCTTTCCACTAAACTTTCCAATCTTGTGAAGTGAAGAAATATTCACATAGAGTAAGTCATTATCCTTGTATAAAATTCTTACTGCTTCCTGTACCCGTCCATTAGCTTCTATCTTTTGCAAGCCACTGTAAATACCAACCCCGTGATCGATATGCGTTACATAATCACCCGGTTGGAGCTCCCGCAGGGTCTTTAATGTAATTGCTTTATTCTTACTAAAAGCTTGTTTGACCTTGTATTTATGATAACGTTGAAAAATCTGGTGGTCTGTATAACAAACTAGTTGAAGATCATCATCAATAAATCCTTCATGAATAGATGTGGGTACTGGAGTGAAATGAATCTCAGCTTTTAGATCTTCGAAAATACTATGCAGTCTTTCTAATTGTCTTGGATTATCAGCAAAGAGGAAGTTATTATATTTCTTCTTTTCAAACTCTTTAAGATTGTTGATCAACAATTCAAACTGCCTGTTGAATGCAGGTTGTTCTCTTGTGTTGAATTTTATTTCAATATGCCCGCTTTTATCTTTTTGTGTAAGGTGAGATTTGGATCCAATCTCTACTACGTGACGGGTTGCCAATTCTTTTTCCAGTACACTTGCATCTACAAAATCTCCAGGGCTAATTGATTTCCGGATATTTAAACCTTCTTCATCATCAGGGTCAGTTGGTTTTTTGCCAGCTGCAAATTGTTTCTGCAGATTTAGAAATGAAATCAAATCATCTTCCTGTTGCTGTATTTTTTCTTTAATGAATACCCAGTCCTCTGTCCAGATTACTGTATTCTCCGGAAGAAATTCGAACAGTGAAACTTTCTCTCCCGTGTCAAACTGTGTTTCCACATTGGGGATAATATTTACTTGCAAAAGTTTTCTTTCACTCAATTGTGTTTCCGGGTCGAATATCCGGATACTATCCACTTCATTTCCAAATAATTCAAGCCTGTAAGGCTTTTCATTTCCAAAAGAATAAATATCGATTATGCCTCCCCGTATGGCAAACTGCCCGGGTTCATATACAAAATCGGTGCTCTCGAATCCATAGTGAACAAATTTTCCCAGCATACCATCCACATCCAGCTCATCACCTTGCTTTATTGAAATAATGTTTGAAGAAAGAGTTTTTGAAAGAACAACTTTTTCTGCCAGTGCTTCAGGATAAGTGACTATTGCACCTACACGCTGACCGATGGCAGAGACAAAACGCGTTAGGCATTCCGTTCTCAGCATTACATGGCTGCTGTTGAGCAACCTGAAATTCTTTTGGTTTTTGAATGAAGATGGAAAATAAAATATA
>JBKJPO010000153.1:0-15498 GCA_046595095.1 Chitinophagaceae bacterium | reverse complement strand
TCTTTGCCTGGCTTTAACTGATTCTTTTGCCATATTGATTTTGTTTGTCTGGCCAGGTTTCCACCTGGCCCTGCGGTTTACTTTTTGATATTTTTAAAAGGCATTCCCAATTCTTTAAGCAGTTCGTATGCTTCTTCATTTGTACCTGCAGTAGTCACGAAAGTGATATCAAGCCCCGTAATCTTATTTACTTTATCAATATCGATTTCCGGGAAAATGATTTGCTCGGTAACCCCCAATGTATAATTTCCACGGCCATCAAATGATTTATCGCTGATGCCTTTGAAATCGCGTACACGTGGCAGTGATACAGAAACCAGTCGGTCCAGGAACTCATACATGTTTACACCACGCAATGTTACTCTTGCGCCTATAGGCATATCCTTACGCAGCTTAAAGTTGGAGATGTCTTTTTTAGACATTGTCGGAACAGCCTTTTGACCGGTAATCGTTGTTAGCTCTTCAACAGCAATATCAACCAGTTTTTTATCAGCAACAGCACCATTCACGCCACGGTTAAGACATATCTTAGTTAATTTAGGCGCCTGCATAACTGTTTTGTATGAAAACTTTTTCATTAAAGCAGGTATAACTTCTTTCTTATACTTATCTGCTAATCTTGAATTGTATGTTTTTGTGCTCATTATTTAATTACCTCCCCTGATTTTTTTGCAACCCTTACTAATTTACCATTTTCCCTGGTACGTTTCACTTTGGTAGGGGTACCTGTTTTTATATCCCAAAGCATTACATTTGAAATAGCGATAGCAGCTTCTACTTTCTGAATCCCACCTTTCGTATTCTGAGCTGATGGCTTAGTGTGTTTGGTAACGATGTTTACACCTTCTACCAACACGCGGTTTTTTTCGGTCAACACTTCAAGCACCTTGCGTGGCTTTTTCACGTCCTTATCGTCGCCGGTTATCACTACCACCGAATCGCCTTTCTTTATGTTGAACTTTGGTTTGAATCTTGTCTTCATATTGACAATTATTTGTTTTATTTCTGCTCATTTGAAAGCACCTTTTTGAGGGGTGCAAAGATACGTTTTTATAATACTTCAGGGGCAAGTGAAATGATCTTCATATAACCTTTATCCCTTAATTCCCGGGCAACTGGCCCAAAAATGCGGGTTCCTCTTGGTTCATCGGCATTGTTGAGCAATACAACCGCATTGTCATCAAACCTAATATAGGAACCATCCTTACGACGAAGTTTATTCTTTGTTCTTACGATAACTGCTTTGCTCACAGTTCCTTTTTTAATACCACCTGCAGGTAGTGCATCTTTAACAGTAACTACGATCTTGTCTCCAATATGAGCGTAATCCTGTCCGGAATTACCTAAGACCCGGATACACAATACTTCTTTTGCACCACTGTTATCAGCTACGTTGAGCCTGCTTTCTTGCTGTATCATTTTTTTCGATTTAAAATTTGGATTTTTAATTGCTTAATTCCAAATCAGTATGATATTTATGATTAATGGATTAGATGGATTTAATAATCCAAATGAGCCATGATCTTACTTCACTTTTTCAACAACTTCCACTAACCTCCAGCGCTTTGTTTTGCTTAAAGGCCTCGACTCCATTATCTTAACGACGTCGCCGATGCTGCACTCATTCTTTTCATCATGAGCATGAAACCCGGTAGTTTTCTTTACAAACTTTCCATAGATCGGATGCTTTACTTTCCTTTCAACTTTTACGGTTATGGTTTTATCCATTTTATTGCTGGATACAACCCCAACCCTTACTTTTCTTAAATTTCTTTCCACCATTGTTATTATATTTTAAGATTGAGCAGCTGTTTGCTTTTTCCTTAATTGAGTTTTCAAACGCGCAATATCTTTCCTGAGTTCGCGTAGATTCATTGGGTTCTCTATTGGAGTTACTGCATGAGCAAAAGTTAATTTCTTAAGTCGTAGCTCATCCTCTGTGATCCTTGCTTTAAGTTCAATTTCTTCCATCTCTCTTAAGCTTTTTACAAAATCAATTCTTTTTGACATCTCTTTTTTATTTTAGGCTACAGATCCGGAAATTTCCAAAATCAAAACCAGTTTTATTCTTCTTACCAGAACGCAGAGACTGAATCCCTGTAAATATTATTATGCTGCCGAGTAATCCCTGCTCACTACAAACTTCGTGGCGATGGGCAATTTTTGAGCTGCCAATTCAAATGCTTCTTTTGCAATCTGTAGAGAAACTCCATCCGCCTCAAACAAAATCCTTCCTGGCTGAACTACTGCTGCCCAATATTCGGGGTTTCCTTTACCCTTACCCATCCTCACCTCTGCAGGTTTCTTAGTGATTGGTTTATCAGGGAAAATCCGGATCCAAACGTTTCCTTCCCTCTTCATATGACGTGTCATTGCCTGCCTTGCAGATTCTATTTGGCGGTTGGTTAACCATACAGAATCCAATGCTTTCAATCCGAACGATCCGAAAGAAATAGTTGCGCCTCTTTTAGAATCACCCTTCATTCTTCCCTTCTGCATTTTCCTGTGCTTCGATCTTTTTGGCTGTAACATTTTTTATAATGGTTATTTATTAATTGTTAATATTCCCAAGCTGCCGCCTGAGCTTCCGTTACCTTCTACCGCCGCCGCCACCACGGTTTCCACCACCCTGGCCTCCACCGCCTCTTCTATCTCCTCCGCCGCCACCACGGTTATCCCCGCCACCTCTTCTATCTCCGCCACGATCTCCATATCCACCACCTCTCCTGTCATCACCACCACGGCTCATTTCACTCGCGTCTTTACCACCCCCTGCAATAATGTTGGGATTCAGGTCACGCTTAGCAAGTACTTCACCCTTACAAATCCATACCTTGATACCAATCTTACCATAAACAGTTAGCGCAAATACATTAGCATAATCGATATCCATACGAAGAGTATGTAATGGAGTACGTCCTTGTTTGATCTCTTCGCTACGTGCAATCTCCGCACCACCTAACCGGCCTCCAACTTTTACCTTGATACCTTCAGCTCCCATCCTAAGGGCAGAAGCGATTGACATCTTGATTGCTCTTTTATAATTGATACGATTCTCAATCTGTTTTGCAATGGTATCAGCTACGATATTGGCATCCAGTTCGGGACGACGGATCTCAAGTATATTGATCTGCACATCATCTTTACCGGTTAATTTTTTCAACTCTTCCTTGATCCTGTCAACTTCGCCACCGCCTTTACCAATGATAATTCCCGGTTTAGAAGTATGAATGGTTACAATCAACTTATTTAATGTACGCTCAATAACGATCTTGGCAATACCGCCTTTGTTGATACGCGCATTCAGGTAAGTCCTGATCTTGTTATCTTCAATAAGTTTTTTACCAAAATCTTTCTGATTAGCATACCAGTTGCTTTCCCAACCACGGATGATCCCTAACCTGGCACCAATTGGATTTGTTTTCTGACCCATATTCGGTTTTTAGTTATTTCGTTTAATTATTTAGTTGTTCCTTCAGTTGTTGCTTTATCTGCTGCTTTTGTTGATGCTTTAGCTGCTGCCTTAGTTGGGACAACTGCAGGAACAGCTTTTTTAGACTTGCTCAAACGCACAATCTTATTCTTCTCTTTCTCTGTTTGTTTAACCAATTTGGTATCAACAATTACAGTCACGTGGTTGCTGCGTTTACGAACACGGTAACCTCTGCCTTGTGGAGCAGGACGCATGCGCTTAATAACACGACCACAATCTACCATGATGGTTTTCACCGCAAGGTTTGCATCTTCAACCTTAGTGTCAGGATTCTTCTGACTCCAATTGTTAATGGCGCTATTTAGTAATTTGTACAATGGAATTGATGAATGCATTGGGTTGAATTGTAAAATTCCCAGGGCTTTATCAACTTCCATTCCGCGAACCAGGTCTGCCAGCAAACGCATTTTGCGTGGCGACGTAGGGTAATTATTCAGTTTTGCTACTGCTTCCATTTTATAAATCGGTTTAAGCAATTTTCTTACTAGAGTGACCTTTAAAATTCCTTGTTGGTGCAAATTCACCCAGCTTATGGCCAACCATAAATTCTGTTACATAGACAGGAATAAATTTATTTCCATTATGTACCGCGAAGGTATGTCCAACGAAATCCGGTGTAATGGTAGATCGGCGTGACCATGTTTTAACTACACCTTTCTTGTTTTTGCCTTCGTTGATCTTCAAAACTTTTTGCTCCAGTTTTGCATCTACATATGGGCCTTTTTTGACGGAACGAGCCATGTTTTATTTATGTTTTTTGTTTATTTGTTCCAGATCGGTAATCAGGAACCATTTTAACATTGATTACAATTTTTTCAATTTTTGTCAGCCTGCCAGCTGACCCTCCAATTACTTATTCGGTAACTTTTTACCATTCCTGCGTTGGATGATCATCTTATCAGATCCTTTTCCTCTGGTCCTTGTTATTTGTCCTTTTGCATACTTACCTGTGCGGCTACGTGGGTGACCACCAGAAGCTTTACCCTCGCCGCCACCCATCGGGTGATCAACCGGGTTCATAGCAACACCCCGGGTTCTTGGTCTGATACCTAACCACCTGTTACGTCCTGCTTTACCTTTGCTTTCGAGATTGTGATCGCTATTACTTACCACACCTACTGTTGCGTAACAATTTATCAATATCTTCCTTAACTCGTTGCTTGGCATCTTAAGGATCGCATATTTGGTTTCTTTATTTGCAAGCTGTGCAGATGTACCGGCACTTCTTACCAATTTACCTCCTTGTCCGGGCTGCATTTCAAGATTATGAACTACTGTTCCAAGAGGCATGAATTTCAGTTGCAATGCATTTCCCAATTCCGGAGCTACATCATCTCCACTAAGTACAGAGGCTCCAACCTGCAAGCCCTGCGGTGCAATGATATAACGCTTCTCTCCATCAGCATACGCCAGTAATGCGATGAATGCGCTGCGGTTTGGATCATATTCGATCGACTTAACTAAAGCAGGAATATTTTTCTTATCACGTTTGAAATCGATGATACGGTACATTTTCTTGTGCCCGCCACCCATATAACGCATTGCCCTGCGGCCTTGCGAGTTGCGACCTGCGGTTACCTTTACTTTTTCAAGAAGGCTTTTTTCAGGATCACTGGTTGTGATCTCTGCGTAAGCATTCCCGATCCTCCACCTGGTACCGGCCGTCATCGGTTTATATTTCTTGAGTGCCATTTGTTCTTACTTTTATTTTGTCAAAACTTTGCGGTGCTGACCACCATTCATTAATTGCGTTTATACTGTACCGTATAGATCGATTGTTTCACCTTCTGCTATGGTAACAATCGCCTTTTTCTTAGCAGGCTTACGACCACTTACGATACCTGACTTGGTGTTACGTGATTTTGCTTTTGAAGGCATAACCAATGTATTTACGTTCTCAACCGTAATACCGTAGAATTCCTCAACAGCTTTCTTGATCTCAAGTTTATTAGCCTTACGGTCAACAACAAACGCATAGCGATTAGACTTTTCAGTTTGTTTGTTTACCTTTTCAGATAAGATCGGCTTTATTAAAACATCAGACAGTTTCATGTCTATTAATTATAAGATGATAAATTATGCTACTGCTTCTTCGTTTTCCTCGATAAATATTTTCGCTGCACTCTCAGTAAGCACCACAACGTTTGCATTTACGATATCGTAAGTATTCACATCGCTCAGCAAAGTGCCGTTGATGCTCGGAATATTCCTAAGACTCCTGTAAGTATTGTCATTGTAATCTGGCAAAACATACAATGTCTTTTTTCCTTTCAGTTTGATACCGTTGATCATGTTCACGAAATCCTTGGTTTTAGGAGTTTCGAGATTAAGATCTTCCACTATGAAAATGCTGTTCTCTTTAGCTTTGTGGCTAAGCGCGCTAATCTTTGCAAGATCTTTGACTTTGCGGTTAAGCTTGAAGTCATAGCCATGAGGCTTGGGACCGAAGATCGTACCACCACCTTTATAGATCGGGCTTCTGAGGTTACCTTTACGGCTTCCACCGGTACCTTTCTGCTTGTGCAATTTCTTTGAAGAACCATGAACTTCCGCCCGTGTTTTTACTTTGTGTGTACCCTGGCGTTGTGCAGCAAGATATTGCTTAACAGCAAGGTAGATCACGTGATTATTTGGTTCAACTCCAAAAATTTCTTCAGGCAGGTCAACCGTTCTCCCGGTTTTTTCTCCTTGTATATTTAATACTTCTAGTTGCATATTACTTCGAGATTAAGACGATTGAACCATTATGGCCCGGAACCGAACCACTTATTAATATATAATTTTGCTCAGGGAAAATTTTCATAACTTTTAGGCCTTTCAATTGTACCTTATCGCCACCCATGCGACCGCCCATGCGCATACCTTTAAATACTCTTGCAGGATAAGATGAACCACCAATTGAACCCGGAGCTCTGGATCTATCGTGCTGGCCATGCGATTGACCGCCCACACCGTGGAAACCATGACGTTTTACCACACCCTGGAAACCTTTACCTTTTGTAGTGCCGACAACTTCTACTTTGTCGCCTTCGGTAAAAATCTCTACAGTGATGGTATCACCAACATTTTGATCAATTTCGCTATCGCGTATTTCTTTTACGAATTTTTTAGGAGAGGTGTTCGCTTTTGCAAAATGGTTTTTTGCAGCGTTTGTTGCATGCTTTTCTTTCTTATCGCCGAATGCAAGCTGGAGTGCATTGTATCCGTCGGTATCTACAGTTTTTTTCTGTGTAACCACGCAAGGGCCTGCTTCAATAATGGTTACAGCTGTCTGCTTTCCATTAGCGTCGAAGATGCTGGTCATGCCAACCTTCTTTCCGATAATACTTTTCATTTCTATTTTATTATTCCAGCGCTCCGTCTTAAACGGAGATAGATGTTACATTAATCTTATAAGAGCTTTGAGCTTTCCAATGCCCGTTTGCATTGGGTTAGCTTTATTCTTTATTCATCAGGCCTTGATCTCAACATCCACACCAGATGGCAGGTCTAACTTAGACAGCGCATCTACAGTCCTTGAACTGCTGGTATAAATATCCAGCAAACGTTTGTGCGTACACAACTGGAACTGCTCACGGGCTTTCTTGTTCACGTGAGGAGAACGCAGAACAGTGAAAATTTTCTTGTGGGTTGGTAAGGGAATTGGCCCTGTAACAACTGCACCTGTGCTGCGCACGGTCTTAACGATCTTTTCGGCTGATTTGTCTACCAGGTTATGATCGTAAGACTGAAGTTTGATTCTGATTCTCTGAGACATATTTCTAAAGAACTTTAAATAATCCAAAAATATTTGGGAGTGCAAAGGTAGGGGGAAACGGTTGAATAGGCAAAGAATTGCAGGTTTATTTTTAGTCTTAGTCTTCTTTTATGGTATTTGGTTAAAGTTTGTGATTAAGTAGGTGATATAGAGGTATCGTTTCTGGTAAAAGGGTCCTCGAATCATAAACCAGTCACCTTTACCAAAAACCAAAAAGACCAAAAACTAGGCAACCAAAAACTAAGGCCAAAGACCAGCTCTACACGTAAATGATCTGGTCCGGTAGTAATACCGGCATGTTCTTAAAGCGAAGGATAATATTGGCAACAGTCGCGACGTCTTTCTGGCAATATTTTGCAATTCTTGGCAAATCATTCTCTTTCCAGTAAACATCACCCACCTGGCTTCCATCAATATCATCTTTTGGGGATGGGATACCAAGGCTCGCAGCAAGGAGCTTAAGTGTAATGTAATTCTTATAATCACCGAATCTCCATTGCTGGAGGGTATCAACCATCATTGTCTCCCAGGGTTTCATGTTCTGAAAATTCATGTACCTGGGCAGTGGCATATTGTTTACCAGCAATCTACGGCAGAGGAATGGGATGTCAAATTCCTTGATATTGTGACCGGCAAAGCCCCAATTTGGATTACGGGAATCGATCTGGTTAAGGGTTTCAAGCAGTTTTTTCAATACTTCCTGTTCATCATCTCCATAGATTGATTTGATCCGGAGTTGAAGTTCATTACATTCTGTACGAAAATAACCAAGGCTAATGCAGACTACTTTTGCAAATTCCGCCATAATTCCGGCTCTTTCCGGATAATATTCTTCGGCACTTGTATTATCGGGGAGCGTGCGATTTATTTTATCGGTCCAAAGAGATTGCCAGGTTTCATCGAGTTCATTATAGTTTGCAAAGCCGGAGACTGTTTCGATGTCAATTAATACAAGACTTTCAAGAGTTATATTTTGCATATTTAATAGTCTGATTTTTTTTATTCAGATTCTGCCTCAAAGTTATTACAAAGCATTGCCACCAATTTACATTCTTAACCCAATTACAATGTTTTAAAACCCAAAAAAAAATGTTGGTTTTCCTTTCACCCCCAGTATAGATTTAAAATTTCTGACACCCAAATGCGAAGTGAGCGGATTATCTCACCTTGAACTTTCATCTCAACGACCAGTCCGGGAAAAAAGGAATTATCAGACCACATTAAACCAGGTTTAGCTATCATCTGTAAAAGCAATTCAAAAAAATCTTTGTAAAAACCAGATTAATGCACTTACTTTGTATTTCAAAGCACTTTTTTATAATGTGGAGATAATCATTACTTGAAATGCTGCCTATAGTCGAATAATGAAAGAAATTGAAAAGCAGGATACCAAAAAAGATGAGAAAATAATAAAAAGACTAATCGTTTTTTTTATAATCATTTTATTTTTGAGTGGTCTTACGGCCATCCCTATAGATCCCGAGCTCTCATATTTATTGAAAATAGTCCCTGGGGAAACATCCATTCACCACTGGTTAGAAAAAGTTTTATTTGCCTACCGCCAAACGAATGAACATTATCCATATTTATTGTACGGTTACGACTGGCTCGCGTTTGCCCATTTTATCCTTGCAATACTCTTTATTGGACCTTACAGAAACCCCATAAAAAATATTTGGATATTGGAATTTGGCCTGATCTCTTGCACATTAATCATTCCGTTGGCATTTATTGCAGGACATTTTAGGGATATACCATTAGGCTGGAGATTAATTGATTGTTCATTTGGTGTATTTGGATTTATCCCATTGTGGATATGTTATTTAAAAACCAGGGCTCTTGAAAAAATAAAGAAATGAATTGCATCCTCAAAATAACCTTTCGAACATTTACCCTCTGGGTATTATCCTCGATTTTTAATGGCCTGATTTGCGGATCTTTTTTATCGCTTAGAGATTCCTACTCCGGGTTTGGACATGTATTCTTTATATTTTTTTTGTCTTTAATTTTTGCTGCACCCGGTTTTTTTATTTTTTGGATTATAATGCTAACAAAACTTCAAGCCCATGTATACGAACGCGCATTATTTCGTGCTGCACTGTCGACAGGTTTTATACTTTCAATCGCAACTGTATTAATATGCCGGACTATGTATGAATCTATGCATCAACAGGCAAATTATGTTTTTTCGCTTTCCATAATTATTTCAGCGGAGGCAAGTATTATGCTTCACTTCCGGTCGTTCAAACAGATTAAGCCTAAAGAATTGAATCAATTGCCATAAGGCAGCAGCAAGATATAACCATTTAAAAATGAAAACAGAATCAATAAAAAGTCTTTTAGTCATAGTAGGAGCAATAATTTTCAATATTATCTTTTGGAATGAAAAGCTAGGTATAAATACAATCCTTTTTGACGCATTTATTTTAATTGCGATTTTTTATCTCTATCCCGGTTCAATGAAAAGTAATACCTGCAAATGGCTTGCTGTAGCAAACCTGATAACAGTTGTTTTGGTAATAATTCATAATACAGTGCTAAGCAAAATAGCTTTTAGTGTTACGCTCTTACTATTTGTTTCATTCTCACAATTCATTCATCGTTCAATATGGTATGCAGCCGGTTCAGTGTTTCTGAATTATATTTTTGCTTTACCAAACTTATTTCGACAACTAAAAACCCGTAAAGGTAAAAGCTACAGTTTGCCGGCTTTTTCAAAACGATTCAGGATACTAATCATACCATTTATTATTGTCGCTCTTTTCTCAATCCTTTATGCCCTGGCCAATACCGTTTTTTCAAACCTTGCCAGTCATTTTTTTGTGGGCCTAAGGAATTGGTTCTCGCAGTTTCTTGATTGGTTTTCTTTCAACAGGTTTTTATTCTTTTTACTTGGAACTTTAGTAACGGCAGGATTGATCCTGGCTAGTAAGTCTACCTATTTTTCTAAAACCGATCTAAATCAAAAAAATGATCTCTCACGCAAAAAAAATGCTTTAAAAAAGTGGAAGGAAAATTCTTTTTCGGATCTTCTTTCCCTGATCATTGGGAAAAGATCAACAGGAACGCTTGCTTTGAAAAATGAATTCATCATTGGATTTATAAGCCTCCTCCTGTTAAATATCCTATTGCTCTGCATCAACATCATTGATATAAAATATGTGTGGTTTGGTTTTGAATTAAAAGCCGATGCAAACCTCTCTGAATATGTGCATGAAGGTGCGGGCTTGCTGATCTTTTCTATTGTTCTTGCCATGTGTCTACTTTTATTTTTCTTTCGTGCCAATCTTAATTTTTATAAAAACAATAAATGGCTCAAATATGGAGCATACTTATGGATCTTTCAGAATTTAGTTCTTGTCATTTCCGTTCTTATCAGGGATTACTATTATATTTCTCATTATGGACTCGCATATAAACGAATCGGGCTTCTGTTTTTCCTATTTATGGTATTATCTGGCCTGGTGACCGTGTTCTTAAAAATCCGGGAAATCAAAACCAGTTATTATTTACTAAGGATAAATGCCTGGATTGGAATATTGCTATTGGTATTAGCTTCCACTGTTCACTGGGATGAAACAATTGCAATCTATAACCTTGAAAGAAAATCAACCATTCCACTGGATATTCCCTTCCTGGTTACTCTTTCTGATAAAACATTACCCTTGCTCCAGAAAAATAAAGATTTACTTATACAAGACAAAAATTATTTCTACCATTTTCGGGATTCTTATTCAGAAACTGCTCTTGATTTTTTCGAGTTTAGGAAAAAACGATTTATAACAGAGCAGGAAAATTATAGCTGGTTGTCATGGAATGCCGCTGATGCTTATGTAGGAAGGGAATTAGGAATTGTCACAGACTTCACTGCATTGAAATGAAGGAGATATATTAAATATACTTAATTATTTTTCGTAAAGAAAAAAGCTACGTACAGCCAATATAAAAAAGGAATAAAGTAGTTACCGGCAAGCAGATCCCAGCTTTTTGTAAACAATCTTTTTTGATTTGGTAAAGTGACATCAAGAATTGCTATCATTCAATATCCTTAACTCACCAGGAAAACATCTTGAATTGGTAAAAAGAAAAACTATCGCGTTTTAATGCTTTATGTATTTGCAGCAATTTTACTTTATCCAATAATGTCTCACATTGTAATGTATGATCTGGGATATTTGACAGAAAAATTACCGCTTGGCAGGAGCTGGCTTTATGTTCAAATTTTTCTAAGTGGACCTGGATTAATTATACTTGGATCAATGCTCTTCTTAAAATATGCTCACTCTAGAATCAATGAGATATTAGGCCCACTTCTGATTTTGATTGGGTTATATTGGTTATATACGTTAGCTAGTGGTATTGTTGCCGAGGCGGCGTGAGTACTTAATCGATGAAGAGAAAATTAGGATAGCCGAGGATAGCTCTTCACCTGCTTACGGAATTATAGAGTTTTAATACCTCAAGGTAAAACCTGATTCCACTACAAATATTTTTCTCTTAACCTATTTTTAGTTTTTTCATATACCACCTGATACTTTCTCATTTTCTTTTTATTTCGGCCTGCTTAAAAATACAGTAACCGAAATCATTGTTAAATATAAACCCCGTTCAAACGAACGGGGTTTATATCTTGATCTATTGGAGTCATTTCCTCGAAGACAGGCGCAGCCAGTCTCTACTCAACAATTGAAAGTTTTAATCTTCAATCTTCACTTTGCCTCTCTGCTTTGCTATCACTTCTTCGGCTACGTTAGTTGGCGCCGGCGCATAATGACTGAACTCCATCGTAGAAGTAGCACGCCCACTCGACAATGAACGTAACTGTGTAACATACCCGAACATTTCGCTTAACGGAACTTTGGCTTTAATAACCTGAACACCATGTTTGCTATCCATTCCTTCGAGCATTCCACGCCTGCGGTTAAGGTCGCCCGTTACATCACCCATGTATTGATCAGGAGTTAATACTTCAATTTTCATGATCGGCTCCAGCAATACCGGTTTGGCCTTGCGGCCCGATTCGCGGTAACCCTGCTTGGCACAAAGTTCAAAGCTCATTGCATCAGAGTCAACCTGGTGGAATGAACCATCAAATACTCTCACGCGCATGCTCTCCATAGGGTAGCCTGCGAGAACACCCGTGGTCATGGCCGTTTCAAATCCTTTTTGAATTGCAGGAACAAATTCTTTTGGAATCGATCCACCAAACAAACCATTTACAAATTGGAAATTTCCTTTTCCTTCCTTCAAAAATTCTTCATCAGCAGGTCCTATCTCATAAACGATATCCGCAAATTTACCGCGGCCACCGGTTTGTTTTTTTAAGGTTTCCCTATGCTCAATTGTGTTCTGAAATGCTTCTTTATATGCAACCTGGGGTGCACCCTGGTTTATCTCAACTTTAAATTCCCTCCTCATCCTGTCAACAATAATTTCCAGGTGCAATTCACCCATTCCACTAAGGATAGTTTGACCTGTTTCTTCATCAGTTTTTACTTTCAATGTAGGATCTTCTTCAACAAGCTTTGCGATAGCCATACCCATTTTATCTACATCAGCCTGTGTTTTAGGTTCCACTGCCACAGAGATCACTGGTTCAGGGAAAGTCATAGCTTCTAATACAATCGGGTTGTCTTCATTACAAAGCGTATCCCCGGTTTTTATATCTTTAAATCCAACCGCTGCTCCAATATCACCCGCTTCAATAAAATCAACAGGATTCTGCTTATTTGCATGCATCTGCATGATCCTTGAAATTCTTTCCTTCTTTCCGGTACGCGTATTTAAAACATACGAACCAGAATCAAGGTGACCAGAATATGCCCTGAAGAATGCAAGCCGTCCAACAAAAGGATCGGTCATAATTTTAAATGCTAAAGCTGCAAATGGCGCTTTAGGATCGGGCTTACGCTCAATCTCTTCCCCAGTATCAGGATCAGTACCTTTAACAGCTTCAAGATCCATTGGACCAGGTAAGTATCTCACAATCGCATCCAATGCTGTTTGAACCCCTTTATTTTTAAAAGATGAACCACACATCATAGGAATGATGGAAATATCGATGGTCGCTTTACGTATAGCTTCATGGATTTCGTCCTCACTGATCGTATCAGGATTATCAAAGAATTTCTCCAGTAGTTTATGATCATAATCAGCAACTGCTTCAATAAGGTGCTGTCTCCATTCGTTTACTTCTTCAATCATATCTTCAGGAATAGGCACCTCTTTAAAAGTCATTCCCAGGGTTGCATCTTCCCACACCATTCCTTTCATGGTAATAAGGTCAACAACTCCTGTAAAAGAATCTTCAGCACCTATTGGTAATTGCAGTGGCACAGCTTTGGCACCAAGCATTTCTTTTACCTGCTTCACAACATTCAAAAAATCTGCACCTGCACGGTCCATTTTATTTACAAATCCTATTCGTGGAACTTTATACCGATTGGCTTGCCTCCATACAGTTTCACTTTGAGGCTCAACTCCACTAACTGCACAAAATAAAGCCAGCAAGCCATCAAGTACACGCAGTGAACGTTCTACCTCTACGGTAAAATCCACGTGGCCTGGTGTATCAATAATATTGAATTTGTAAAGTTTGGTATCTGCTATTTTTACCCCTTGCTCGGTAGGAAAATTCCAAAAACAAGTTGTGGCCGCAGAAGTAATAGTAATTCCCCTTTCCTGCTCTTGCGCCATCCAATCCATTGTTGCTGCACCATCATGAACTTCACCAATTTTATGGTTAACACCTGTGTAATACAGAATGCGCTCAGTTGTGGTCGTCTTGCCTGCATCAATGTGGGCTGCAATTCCGAAATTCCGTTGATATCTTAAGTCTGCCATTATCTTACTTGTTATTTAATATGTTATGCCGTTGAAATTCCTGTTTCTATATCTTTTTATTAAGCTAAATTTTAAAGCCGCAAAGGTAGGAAGATTTAAGGGAAAAACAGGAGCGATGTTGGTTTTAACAATGAATTCTTAATAAAAAATGCCTGGGAAATTTCCCAGGCATTTTCATTTCGCTCACCTTATTATCTTAAATTCCTTAGTCTTTAATCACTTTTACAGTCTCACTATTCCAATCTTTGCCTACAATTCTAACAAAATAAGCTCCTTTTGAAAGTGAATTTCCATTTATTGTCATTCGGTTATTTCCTTGCAAGATATTTACTTCCTGACTAATCAATCTTCTGCCATATGCATCCAATACGGTTAGAGTTGAGATTCCTTTTGCCTCAGTTGTATTGAATAATACCGCAGTATTTGAACTAAGTAATGTTGGAAATACCTCAAGTTTTTGCTGTTTACCACAACTAGTCCTGGCATACTTCACTTCACTATACTGAATTCTTCCGTCCTTGTCTGTTATTTTTAACCTGTAATATCCGGTACCATTTACCTGGGCAACTTTTGCAGAATAAAATCCTGAAGTTGCACCATTGAAATTGATTTTGTAAACAGAAGTGAACGAAACACCATTACCACTTTGCTCTACCTGGGTGTAATCTCCATTTATTTGATTACTGAAATTCCAGCGAAGCTCAACCTCACAACTTTGTGTAGAAACTGTAAAATTAGTAATGGTAACGGGCAAAACCACTGAGCTATAAACTGCCAGATGTAATGTGGCGCTTGCACAAGCTGAAGGTGTACCATTGTCACATGTCGTGTATGAAAATTCGACAGAGCCAATAAAGCCTGGTACAGGGGTAAATGTGAAAGTACCATCTGAGTTCAGAACAAATGTACCCTTACCCGGGATTGTTGTTGTTTGAGCGATTACAGTTTGTTCATTCAGTTCAGGATCGCTATCATTTAGTTTTACATTGCCATTTACTGCGAGACCATCCATAGTTTTTACATAATCATCCGCTGCCAGTGTAGTGTTAATAGCTGTTGCTGGGTTAACGGTGATTATCAGTTGAGCAGTTGCACACAATGAAGGGGCACCATTATCACAAACAAGATAAGTAAGCGTATCCTTTCCTACAAATCCCGGATTTGGCGTATAAGTAATATTGCCTGTAACCGGATTCACACTCGTTGTACCATTTGAGGGAGCGATTGTAACCGTTACACTGGCTGGATTTAAACTGCAGCCATTATTATTAGCACATTTATCGTTTGATAAGACGTTTACTGAAATAGCAACACCTACCTTGGTAGAGGCTATATCAGTATTTACTACCGGTGGATTATTATTAACTGTGGGATTTACAACTGTTATTTTCAATTCAACGGTTGG
>JBKJPO010000124.1:0-3915 GCA_046595095.1 Chitinophagaceae bacterium | reverse complement strand
GGTTGATGTAGATGTAAGAGATTATAAAAACATTGATGGTACACGTAAACCACTGCGTGGTACAAACCTGGCAACAGAATTTGACAATCCATTATGGGATGTTGAAAAAAACAGGGGACAGGATAAAGTAGATAGGGTAACTACTAATATCACACTGAATTATGACCCTGCAAAATGGTTAAACCTTGGGCTTATTACCGGCCTGGATGTCTATTCACAAACAGGAGATTACCTTGTGCATCCACAATCAAGGTTAGCGACCACTGCAGGCGGATTCTATTCAACGTATGCGCAGAACACGAAGAACTGGAGCAATGTATTAAAGTCTACTTTTAAAAAGAAATTTGGCGATTTTCAAAATACACTGACATTAGGTTTTGCTAACGATGATAATAAAACAAAAATTGAGGCACAAAAAGGGGAACGATTTTATGAGCTCAACTTTAAGTCTATCAACAACACCGACCCTACGAGCCGGGATGCAAAACTTACGGTCCTAAATACACGCAAAACAAGATTTTTCGGAAATTATGTGATTGGATACAAGAACCTGGCATATGTTTCTTTTGCAGGATCCCGTGAAGGTAACTCCACATTAACTTCCAGGTTTATAGATAAAGATCCTTTTTATAATTTCGGATCAGCTTCACTGAGTTTTGTATTTTCTGATCTCAAGGTATTCGATAAAGTGGATAAATGGTTCAATTATGGTAAAGCCAGGATCTCTTATGGCACCACGGGAAAAGGTCCAATCGTACCTTATGTAATAGATTATACCTTTCAATCGCAGATCACAACCGGCGGAGGTTATGCATATGGAGTTACCGGTAACAATGTGAACCTGAAACCGGAGTACACCACAAACTTTGAGTATGGAGCTGAAGTCAAGTTTCTTAGTAATCGTATAGGTATTGACGTGACCCGCTACTCTTTGAGAAGCAAGGATCAGATCCTGGCAGCACGTTCAAGCTATGGAACGGGTTTCCCCATCAAATATTTCAACGGCGGTTTGGTAGAGAACAAGGGAGTTGAAATCGTATTAACTGGCGCACCGGTAAAACGTAAAAACTTTAACTGGGACGTGATAGTAAATTTTGATCTTAATAGGGGTAAAATACTGGAGATGCCTGCTGATCTCCCTACTTATTATGATTCTGATACCTGGGTATTTGGCAACCTTCGTTCCCAGGCTTATAAAGGTGCTTTCACTGGAAACCTTTCAGGCCACTTCCCATTGCTCAATGCAAATGGCGACGTAGTAGTTAGTGGTGTTACTGGCCTGGCCCAATCAACTGGTGATTTTGGTATTGTAGGCGATCGCCAACCTGATTTTAAGGTAGGCCTGATCAACACTATTACTTATAAAAGTGTTTCTCTAAGTTTCAACCTGGATTTTCGTAAAGGTGGAGATGTATGGAACGGGAATGAATATTATCTTTTCCTGACTGGAGCAAGCACCAGGACACTTGATAGAGAAAAGCTCATTATAGTTAAGGGAGTCTTGAATGATGGTCTTCAGAATACGGCTAATCCCACAAGGAATGCAATTACTGTTAGCCCGTTGTACAGGAGTGATTATTTTGGCTCAGGGACAGCAACTGAAGCGGATTTTATTGAGAATGTAAATTGGATGAGGCTTCGCGATGCAACCCTTACCTATAAATTTTCAAATAATCTTTTGAAACGTCAGAAGTTCTTAAAATCTGCTTCCATATTTGTAACAGGAACAGATCTGTTTATGGTCACAAATTATACTGGAGCAGATCCAAGTGTAAACGCTAATACCGCTTTTTCGCGCGGTTATGGTGGAGCTGGAATCGATTACGGTTCTATCTCTACTCCAAGAGCCATTGCTATTGGTTGTAAAGTTCAATTCTAATATATTTAATAATAAAGACGATGAAAAAAATCTTTTCTATTCTTACTATAGCAGTAATGCTCATTATGAGTATCAGCAGTTGTAAGAAATATCTAGACATCAATAGTGATCCGGATACTCCTCAATTTCCGAATCCTTCCTCCGTATTCCCTGCACAACTTGCTGCTATTCCAAGAGGTTTACAATTTGATGCCCGTTATGCAGGCCGTTATATCCAAAACTGGAATGGCAGTGTTACTTCCACTGCGGCAGATGTAAATTGGGACAGGATGGGGTATACCGCATTTTCTGATGCAAATGGTGATATCTGGAGACAGGCATATTTTGGCATGGGACAGAACCTCAATTATATAATCGATAATGGGATCAAAAATGAGCAATGGGATTATGTGGGTGCATCTTATGCGCTAAAAGCTATGATATTCCAATACGCTGTCGATTATCATGGGCAAATCATTTTTTCAGACGTCTTCAAAGACCAGGCTTTCTTCAGATTTGATGATGAGGAAATAATTTATCGTGGGGTGGATTCCCTGGCAAGGCTGGCCTTGCATTATCTTCTTCGCACTGATGTAAATGCAGCCGTTATTAAACTTGCAAAAGGCGATTATATTTATGGCGGAGACGTTGCCAAATGGATAAAATTTACAAATGGAATACTGGCCAGAAATTTTCACAGATATACAAATAAATCATTTTATCTCAGTAGTGGATATGCCGATTCAGTAATAGCTTATTGTGATAAATCAATATTAACAGTTGATGAAGATTTCGTAATTCCGTTTGACGCACAAAAAAATGAAGATGCAAATTTCTTTGGCACTTTCAGAAATAATCTTACGATTTTACGTCAGAGCAATTTTATTGTAAAATTACTTGACGGTACTACGCTGGCGGGCAATAATACACAGGGCTATAATCGTGACCCCCGCATGAAACATATGCTTTCAATAAGTCATGATACTACTAATGGAAATGGTGGATATCGTGGTGTAGACCCTGGCCTTGGTGATCCGCTCAGCACTTTTGAAGCCGGTTCAACATCGGTTCTGCTCAAGCCATGGTATACCTATGCTGCTAATAGTCCCAATTGGCTCGCCGCAAGAAAAAAAGTAGCGGCACCTTTCGGTGATACCCTTTATACGAATCCAAGCGTTGCGAATTTTTCGACGAATTTCAGAAAATATCTCTTTGGCGATAAAGTTGTTTTTCCGATTATGTCTGCAACAGAAATTCAATTCATGAAAGCTGAAGCAGCTTTTCTTAAAAACGATAAAGCAACAGCACTAAGCGCCTATACGAATGGAATAAATCTGCATTTTGATTTTATCAATCGTACAACTATGCCAAGAGGAAATGGGCAAATATTCTATCAAAATCCTATTCCCCCTACAGAGCGGGCAGCTTATTTAGCAAGTAATAATGTAAAAAAATCAACTGCTACCCTGCAATTATCTGATATCATGCTGCAGAAATATATTGCACTATGGGGTTGGGGATTTTTTGAAACATGGGTAGATATGAGAAGATACCATTATACTGATCCTGATCCCAGTTCACCCACCGGCGCCCAGGTCTATCTTGGATTTAATTTCCCATCAACCCTGTCCGGTCCAAATCTAGGCAAGCCCGTGTACCGCGTCAGGCCCAGGTACAATTCAGAATATGTATGGAACCGGGATGAGTTATTACGCATTGGCGCACTCAACGATGATTACCATACTTACCCAACATATTTTAGCAGGCCCTAATCAAATTGTTTCATGTTTGGTAAAAAATAAAACAGGAAAAATGAGAATGAACTATAATAAATATTTAAATGTGGCGATGGCTTTGATGGTGCTGGCCAGCTGCAAAAAAAATACCTTCGGCGTTACAGAACGTAGTACCCCAAGTGATGTTGCTTTCGTGAAAGTAGCCTACCTGAGCCCATACACTATTTCAAATATTACCCAGGTATATTTCAATGGTGAACGACGTACCAATAATCTCGTGTATGCCACATCGTTTCCCGGCAGTGGAATGAATATGACTGG
>JBKJPO010000008.1:0-3161 GCA_046595095.1 Chitinophagaceae bacterium | reverse complement strand
CTTCTCTTTCTATGATCCATCACCTGGGCCATTAGGTGGCATACCTGCACCCACAAGTTCAGTATTGAATAATGGGGGCCCAGCTGGTACTCCTTTGGTTTTGGAACCTTATTCATTTGATTATCCCGTTAATCTTAATCTTGAACCTGATACTTATAGAAGTGCAGCAATTGTAAATCTCTTTTACTGGAATAACCTGATGCACGATGTGTTTTATCAATTTGGTTTCATAGAAGCTGCGCAGAATTTTGAGGATTCACATACATTCAGCACTGGAACAAAAGCCGGTAATCCAGCAGCACCCAATATGGGTCAACAGGATTATGTACTGGCCCAGGCCCAGGATGGGGGTGGTACCAATAATGCCAACATGTTAACCCTTGCAGACGGAACCAACGGGCAAATGCAAATGTATCTATGGAGCGGGTCTCAACCGGACAGTATAGTAAGGATCCGGTCTAATACAAGCGGGCTTCTTGTTGGAAAAAAATATTATTCCATTCAAGGCTCATTCGGTAATGCTGCTGTTAACGGAAATAACAATAACCTTTTCACAAATCCACAATTGGATAAGCCATTTGTCATAGTGAAAAAGAATGCATTGGGATCAGGAACTGAATCACAAGGTTGTGGACTTGGACAACAGGGTGGCGGGCTTGCTCCATCAAATAATGTTACAAATAGAGTGGTTTTAATCGACCGTGGGGGATGCTCCTTTGTGGAAAAAGTTTTTGGTGCCCAGCAGGGTGGGGCATCTGCAGTTATAGTTATTAATAATGCGCCTGGACAGCCTCCTATTGTAATGGGTGGAACGGATGCACCTGGAAATGTAATAACAATTCCTGCAGTTATGATCAGCTTTGAAGATGGAAAAGAAATCAAAGCAAGGTTGGTTGCCGGGGATTCTATCCATGGAGATCTGCAGAAAAATTTTCCTTCGGTTAAGCGTGACGGTGACTTCGACAATGCAGTTATCGGGCATGAATACGGTCATGGTATTTCAACCAGGCTTACAGCTGGTGGACCCAATCCCCTGAGCAGGCTAGGTGGCCAGGAACAGGGTGGGGAAGGCTGGAGCGATTTTTTTGGATTATACATGACATTGAGGGCATCAGATTTAATGCCAGCTACGGCAGTGCATCCTAATGGCGAGCTCCCAGTAAAAAGCATTGGAAATTATGTTACTTATCAGCCATTGAATGGACGTGGCATCAGGCCTACACCTTATAGTATCGACATGAGCATTAATCCATCAACATATAGAACTGTTGGTATTGGTGGAGAGATAACAGTGCCTCATGGAGTTGGTTATGTTTGGTGTACAATGCTCTACGAAATGCAGCAAAATTTCATTGATAGTTTTGGATTTAATGATAATATTTATCTTAATGGCCAACCACTAATAATTGGTGGTGTAGCGACTGGTGGTGGGAATAATATTGCAATGCGGCTCATAATGGAAGGTATCAAACTACAACCTGCGAGTCCAACATTTGTACAACAACGTGATGCAATATTGAGGGCCGATACATTATTATACAATGCCAGGCATGCATGCATGATTTGGCGAGCCTTTGCAAAACGCGGCCTCGGCTTTAGCGCACAATCAAACACTAATGCTGTGGGTGATGAAGTAGAACAATTTAATGTAGCGCCTGCATGTGGTGTGAAAACAATTCTTAAAGTTACACATACAGCGCCTGCGATAGTGCCTAATAATTCCAATATTGATTACAATATCAGGGTAATAAATACGACACCTACACCTGATATAGCTCCTAATACAATTATTACCGACACACTTCCACAATTTACAACCTATATCAGTTCTGATGGTGGAACATTGAATGGGAATGTGGTTTCATGGCCTGCCGTTAATTTGGCCAAAGGAGATACTATCAATCATACTGTACAGGTATTGGTAAATCATCCTACTCCGGCAACATTGAGCCTGAGTGAAGATAATGAAGGCACCCTGACTGCTAATAAATTCCAGAACGCACCAGCAGGTGCTGGTGACTGGAACCTGATTTCAACTGGGGCATTTAGTGGAACCAAGACATGGTTCGTGGAAGATTATGACATCCCGGGCTCTAATACAACGCTTGCACAAAAAACGGGGATGGTAATCCCTGCGAGCGCATTTCTTATATTCAATCATAAGTATGCAACGGAAGCAAGATACGATGGCGGTGTTGTTGAGTATTCGCCAGATGGGGTTAACTGGACTTATCTCAATACTTTTATCAAGAATGGTTACGGGGCTGTAATCACAAATGTTAATAATCCTACAATTGGTGCAGCATCATTGGCGGCCTTCACAGGTGCATCTCCAGGCTACATTCAATCTATTGCGAGCCTGAGCGCCCTTGCTGGTCAGACCTTAAGATTCAGATTCAGGTTTACATCTGATGCAGCCGGTGGAAGTGTAGAAGGTGGTGGATGGTGGGTCGATGATATATACATTGCATCCCCTGCATCTTTTATAGAAGCAAAAGTTGCAGTTGATGCTGACAATGCTGCATCCAAAGTTGTAGTTGCCGCTTCAAGCCTTGTTATAACTTTCGGTCCTCTTCCGGTTACCGGTGTTGAACTGAGGGCAACAGTCAGAAATAAACAAATCGTTCTTAATTGGGAGACATTTGCTGAGATAGATAATCGCGGGTTTGAGATTCTCCGGAAAGGTTCCAATGAAACCAATTATTCCTCGATCGGTTTTGTAAACGGGGCAGGAAATTCCAGCACCACGCGCAACTATACCTACACAGACCTTACAGCATCTAAGGGTGTACGTTATGAATATAAATTGAAGCAGGTAGACATCAGTAATGCTTTCAAGTATTCAAATATCGCAACTGCAATCCTGATCGATAAAGTGTTTGCCTTTACGCTTTCGCCCAACCCGGCAAAAGACAGGGTAATGCTCCTGATCAATAACGATAGCAGGCAAAATGCAATGCTTAGTGTATTTGATATGGCTGGCAAAGCTTTGATGCAGGTAAATCTTGGAAACAATAGTTATCTATCAAAGGAGCTTAATTTATCAAACTTATCTAAGGGAGTTTATATACTTGAGATAAATAATGGTACTGAGAAACAGACTGAGAAGTTGATCATCCAGTAACATAAGTTATTAATTTAAATAAGAAGCCATCACTGTA
>JBKJPO010000293.1:0-5114 GCA_046595095.1 Chitinophagaceae bacterium | reverse complement strand
ATTCGTGTCATATAATTCAAACATCCGGTAATTGCAATGTACCGTGGGAACGAAAGGATTGATGGGATGAATAACTGAACTTAAACCGCAGGCGAACCAATTAGTACCCTCGATGTTCAACTGGCTTCGCATGGCATCAGTTACTTCACCATAAACAATGGAAGTATTGACTCCACCTTTTTCAAATACATTTCCGTTTGCGATAACTCTCGTTTTTCCACCACCGCCTTCAGGCCTCTCCCATGCATCCTCAACAAACTTCGCGCTGCCATCAACATCTTCCAAAGCCTTACACATGATATTCTGCAAGTCTTGAATGAAGTTAATCCAGGTATGTTTTGTATCCATCAAGATTGATATTCTTTTACGGTGTCAACAAATGCTCTCGCATGATCTACCGGAATATTTGGTGTGATTCCATGTCCAAGGTTTGCGATATAATTTTGCGTTCCAAAAGCATCGATCATTTCTTTTACTGCTTTCTTAATTTCCCGTATTGGCGCACGTAATTTTGAAGGATCAAAATTTCCCTGCAAAGTTATTTTGTTGGAAGTAAATTCCCTGGCCATCTTCGGGCTAATACACCAATCAATTCCCACACCTGAGGCAGAGCTGTTACTGATATCTTTCAACGCATACCAGCTACCTTTCGGAAATAGAATCACCGGCGCATCATCTTTTAATGCATCTGCAATCTGAAAAAGATATGGCTGCGAAAATAATTTAAAATCTGAAGGACTTAATGAACCAGCCCAGCTATCAAAAACCTGCACGGTATCTGCGCCGGCATTTACCTGTGCTTTCAAATATTGGATTGTGATGTCTGTGATTTTTTGCAATAAACGAAGCGCCAGATCGGTTTGAGTATAAGCAAATTGTTTCACCTTATCCCAGGTCTTACTTCCTTTACCTTCCACCATGTAACAAAGTAAGGTCCATGGCGCACCTGCAAAACCGATCAGCGGAACACGACCATTCAATTCTCTTTTTGTAAGAGCGAGTGCATTCATCACATACCCAAGGCTTTCTTCAACACCCATGGTTATTAATGCATCAACGTCTTTTTCTGAAGAAATAGTTGATGGCAAGAACGGACCTTTACCTTCTTCCATCAATACCTGCATACCCATTGCCTGCGGGATTACGAGTATATCTGAAAAAATAATTGCAGCATCCACCCCAACCTGGTTGATGGGTTGTAACGTTATCTCAGTCGCAAGTTCAGGTGTTTGTACACGGGTGAAAAAATCATACTTGTTTCTCAGCTTAATATAATCGGGGAGATATCTTCCCGCCTGCCTCATCATCCACACAGGAGGCCGTTCAACTTTTTCATTTCTTAATGCTCTCAGTAAAAGATCATTCTTAAGATTTGTCATTCTTCGTTTATAGTTTAAATCATTTTATGCAGACCTAACCGGCTGTTGATTCTTTATGTAAAATATTCAATCGCCTTATTTACCAGGTTTTCTTTACCGGGTTCATCGCTGATAATTATTTTGTTGCCTGATTTTTTCTTTATCGCATCTGCAGTTGTATTACCTATTGCAAAAAGCAAAGTGTTCGCTGGCAATTTATTTATACTGAAAAAACTTTCTACAGCACTCGGACTAAAAAACAAAATGCTATGGTAATTCTTCTTCAATTTATGAGGAGTCGCAATCGTTTCATATACGATGATTTCGTTGACTTCTATTGAGTGCTCACGCAAAATATCCGGCAGTTCATCGCGCCTGTGATCACCACAAAAGAAAAGCACTTTATTAATAGAATCATTTTCTGTTATTAATTCCGCAAGTTCAGCTGCATTCGAAGCCCTTCCTGCAACAGGCTGTACACCAAAATATTTCACAACAAGATCATGCGTTGTGTTTCCTATGCAATAGATATTCCATTCAGGCTGTTGCTCTTCCATTTGTAACGCGACTGCTTCAACCGCATTCATGCTTGTAAAAACAACTGTCGCAGAATAAAGTAATGCGTTTTCAATTTCCTGCTGCACGGTGATATCCTTCAGGAATTCAGTTTCAATAAATGAAAGAATTTCAATTTCAACATTTGCATCTCTTGCTTCATTCAGCAAATAATCTTCGAGAGGCCTTGTGCACAGTATATGTATTTTATTGTCCTGCATTCCTTATACCTTCAGCAATCTTTTTTCCTCCATTATTTAATAATTCCTCTGCAAAGATATAACCTGCATTCTCAGTATCATCGATGGAAATACTATTTTCAATCGAAACTTTTTCTTTGCCATCGGTCGATAGAATATTTCCCTGGAAATGAACTTTATCATTTTCAATCTCCACCAATGCGCTGATCGGTGTTGAACATCCGCCAAGTAATGCACGCAAAAAATCACGTTCGATCTTTGTGCAGATGGCTGTGTTTTTATCATTAAGTTTTATGCAGGCTTCCAAAAAATAATTATCCCCTTCCCTGCAAACGACCATGATGGCTCCCTGCGCAGGCGCCGGCAGCATCCAATCCAGGTCGACACTGTTTCCTGGCCGAAGGCTAATTCTTTCCAAACCTGCGGCAGCAAAGATTGCTCCATTCCAATTACTTTGTTCAAGCTTACGCAAACGAGTATTTACATTCCCGCGAAGATTAGTAATTCGATGATTCGGATACCTATTCAACCATTGCGCTTTTCGACGGATACTGCTCGTTGCAATAACAGCAGCGGAATCAAATTCGTTCAAAAATTCAAGATCATTTTTATAGACGAGAATATCCTTGTACGATGCTCTTTTTAAAACAGCGGCCTGTACAATTCCTTTTGCTAATTGCGTAGGAACATCTTTCATAGAATGAACTGCAATATCAAACCGGTTATTCAATAATGCAATGTCAAGGCTCTTTGTAAAAATTCCTTGCACCCCCATTTCATACAATGGCGTTTGAAGGTCGATGTCCCCTTCACTTTTCACAAATACAAGTTCTGAAGGGATGTTATTTTGAGCAAGAAGACTCTTTACGAGTGTAGATTGCCACACGGCGAGTTGGCTTTCTCTCGTTCCAATCCTTATGACCTTATTCATTGGGATCAATTTGTTCCGATAGTGATGTATTCATTAATGGCTTCAAGGTAGTGACAACCACGTTTATTGCACTGCCTTAATTTCAATGCCATACCATTGATGACCTTTTGAATTTTTGCATCTTTATTCTGCGGAAGAAATGTAGAGATTTGCGTTGAAGAATAATTGATGTATTCGGGATAACTGTCAAGTTGTTCTAACTTAACTTTCACTGCTTTGAGCATTGGAACGTGACGGCGCATGCCATGCCAGTCCAGGAATTCAGTTATATGTTTGAAAATAATCTCTTTTGCCTTCGGAATCTCTCCCTCCCTTTTCTGCAAAGTTTCGTCTTTAATCTTTGAGAGTTCATCAACGTTTATCAAAGTGATATTCGAAAGCTGTTGTGCGGCCGGTTCTACATTATAAGGAATAGAAAGATCGATGATCAATTTATCGCCACTATTTTCAATATGTGATTTCAATATCACAGGTTCAGTAGAATTTGTAGCTACAAGGATGATATCCGCTTTTTGTAATTCTGCAGACAAGTCTTCCATGCTTGCGGAATTTAGACCAAGTTCATTCGCTAACTCTTCGGCTTTCTCTTCAGTACGGTTCAGCAAAGTGATATTTTTTGTCCCCAGGTAGTAAACAAGATTTCTGCAGATATTGCGGCCAATTTTTCCTGTACCCAACAAGAGAATATTTTTAGCTGGAATATTCCTTATCGTCTCCTTAATAAACTGGACAGCGGCAAATGAAACGGAAACAGTTCCGCCACTTAAAGATGTTGTTGTTTTAATTTCTTTTGAAGACTGAAACACAGCATTTAACATACGCTCGAGATAAGCGCCAATGCAATTTCTTTCTTTTGAAAACTTTACTGCTTGTTTTAACTGGCCAACGATTTCGTAATCACCGAGTATCTGCGAATCCAAACCAGCTCCCACATTGAAAAGATGAGTAATGGCTTCGTTACAATTTTTTATGTAGGCGAGTTCCATGAATTTTTCCAGCGAACCTTCAGTCTCAGAACAAAGTAATAAAGCCAGAACTTGTGCATTTTCACAAAACCCGAATATCTCAGTGCGATTACATGTAGAAAGAACGAATAATTCAGTTACACCAAACTTAGGACTGTTGATTAAGATGTTTTCATATTGTTCATTTGAAACTGCAAACGCGCCCCTGGCAGAAGCGTCAGATTTTTTGTAGTTAATACCCGCAACAAAAAAATTAGAAATATCACGATGTTCCAGCACAAAAAGGAGTTGAGATAAGATTATCGCAAAATTAACTTCGAAAGCGAAGATGAACTAATATTGGTGTCATTCCACTGTCATTTATATTGGAATTTTAGCTCAATTCATGAATTGAAAAAATCGGGTTGAATAATTCTCTAGACTTGGCAATGTGACAAACTTCTGACTATAGCCCAAAACAATTGCTGCAAACGCATGTTAGCTTTGCACACATTTATCACATGAAAAAAAAGACTGGAATTCTGTTGATGAATCTCGGCTCGCCGGATTCAACAGAGGTAAAGGATGTAAGGAAATATCTGAATCAATTTTTGATGGATGGCCGCGTGATAGATTATCCTTATGTCTTTAGGAAAATTTTAGTCAGCGGAATAATCGTCCCTTTTCGGGCGCCTAAATCAGCCGAAGCTTATAAAACGATTTGGACGAAAGAAGGATCGCCACTAATCGTTCACACAAAAAAACTGCAGGCAGGCCTCCAAAAACTGGTGAACGGCCCGGTTGAAATCGCCATGCGTTATGGTAATCCGACTCCCGAAAATGCATTTGATAATTTGCTAAAAAGAAAACCCGGCCTGGATGAAGTGATTGCCATCCCACTCTATCCTCATTATGCAATGTCGTCTTTCGAAACGGCTGTGGAAGGCGCGAAGGAAGCTTTCAAGAAAAAGAAATATCCATTCAAATTAAATTTCGTCAAGCCGTTTTATAACGAGCCGAACTATATTCATGCAATGGTTGAAAATATTCGTCCATACCTAAAGGAAGAGTATGACCACATTTTATTTAGCTATCATGGCGTACCGGCAAGGCATATCAAAAAAAG
>JBKJPO010000289.1:0-4142 GCA_046595095.1 Chitinophagaceae bacterium | reverse complement strand
CCAAAATAAGCAAACCCGATGCCTGCATAAGTAAGGAGAAGCGCAAGTTTTTGATAACCGTTTATTTTATTCCGAAATACCAGGGCATTAAGCAAAACCGCGAAAGTTGGGTAGAGGAAGAGAATTAATCGCTCAAGTCCTGCAGAAATATATTGAAGGCCAATAAAATCGCATAGACTGCTGAGATAATAACCGGTAAGGCCCAGGACAACTACATAAAACCACTGTTTTTTTGTAAAATAAATATTTGTGGCTTTGTTGCTTGCGAAAAGCCCAATGCCTGCATAAAATGGTAAAGCAAAGACCATCCTAAGGGCAAGCAAAGTAATTGCATCAACTGCTGTTGCCGCGAATGCAAGTTTTACAATAATTGCCTTGGTAGAAAATAAGATTGATCCGAGTATCGTAATAATGAAGCCTGCCAGGAATTTACGTCTCGCTGTTGGTTGCACGGTCATGTATAGGTGCAAATTACAAACTTATTGGAAATCGTCTTTACCCGTGATTTATTTGAATAGTGGTTTTGTAATTTCAATAGTATAAATCAGGTAAATCAAACAAATCTGTTTTATCAGGGCTTAGACTTTGTACATTTGCTCAAATATAATTCATGAAAATTTTCTTTGCCTTTTTCAGTTTACTTCTTATTACAATATCTTCCGGGGCCCAGGGCCTTCAACGGCCAAAGCTTGTTGTTGGGATTACGGTAGACCAGATGCGTTGGGATTTTCTTTATCGCTATTACAATCGCTTTGCAGAAAATGGTGGCTTCAAAAGAATGTTGAACAAAGGTTTCAGTTGCGAAAATACTTTTATTCCTTACTCGCCTACTGTAACTGCTTGTGGGCACAGTACAATTTTTACCGGTTCTGTACCGGCTGTTCATGGCATCACTGGTAATTTCTGGTACGACCTTCAGAAAAAAGCAAGTTTGTATTGTACAGGAGATACTTCAGTAAGAACTGTGGGCACAACTTCAATCCATGGGCAGCAAAGTCCGCGCAACCTGCTTACAACTACAATTACGGATGAATTAAGACTGGCAACTAATTTCCAGTCAAAGGTAATTGGCATTGCGATCAAAGACCGGGGAAGTATTTTACCCGCGGGCCATACTGCAAATGCAGCTTATTGGTATGATTCAAATTCAGGCGACTGGATAAGTTCTACCTACTACATGTCTGAACTACCAAAATGGCTGGTAGATTTTAACGCGCAGAAACTGGTCAACAAATATTATGCAATGGGATGGAATACGCTCTACCCGATCAATACTTATACTCAAAGTACAACGGATGAAAACGCTTACGAATTAAAACCTTTAGGAGCAGCAGCAAAAGGTTTCCCATATAATTTAAGTCTCTTCGCTGGAAAAAGTTACGGTGTTCTTCCTGCCACACCTTTTGGCGATAAGCTCACAATCGAGATTGCAAAATCCGCACTTACTAATGAAAAACTAGGCGCTGATGCTATCACCGATTTTCTGACCATCAGTTTTTCAACTCCTGATTATGTAGGACATTCTTTTGGTCCCAATTCTATAGAGGTTGAGGACATTTATCTTAGGCTCGATAAAGAACTGGGAGAATTTCTGGATGTCCTGGATAGCAAAGTAGGTGCAGGACAATACCTGGTGTTTTTATCTGCAGATCATGGCGCATCGCATGTAACCCGCTTTGCAAAGGATCACAAAATACCTGCTGGCAATCTCGATCTAAACAAGATTGAGCTTGATTTGAATCAATCTTTGAAACAAAAGTTTGGGAAGGATGATTTGATCACAACCATTACAAATTACCAGGTGGTGTTGAATATGCCCGTGATTGAATTTTCAAAACTAAATATCCAGGAGATAAAAAACCTGGTCATGGATTATCTATCCGTACAGGAAGGAATTGACCGGGTAGTAGATCTCAACAATTTAGCCAACACGAATCTTAATGTGAAAATAAAAGACATGCTTACTAACGGGTATCATCCCACGAGGAGCGGCCATATCCAGTTGATCCCAAAACCGCAATGGATAGAAGGATATCCAAATGGCGGTACAGGCCATGGCGTATGGAATCCTTACGATGCCCACATCCCGCTTCTATGGTACGGCTGGGGCATTAAGCCTGGCAGGCTCAACCGTGAAGTATATATGACTGATATTGCTCCCACTGTCGCGGCTTTACTTCATATCCAAATGCCAAACGGTTCGGTAGGAAATGTGATCCATGAAATAATTAAGTAAAAAATAATAAAGCTTCTTATCTTGTTGGTAGCATAAACCGCTTCAAACCAAAACGAAGTGTATGAGAAAATTTATTTCGATTCTCCTCGCACTGATACTGAATTATGCAATTGGTCATGGGCAATCATTTCCCATAAACAGCCAGCAATTTTTCCTTGATGACAGGGTAATCGAAGTTTCGTTTACAACTGATCTGAAAAAATTAAAGTCGGAAAAAAAAGTCCCGGCCTGGCAATCCGCCCATATCAGCATGAGTTTCTCCGATTCAGTTCAGTTGAGTGAAGTGATCCAGGTACAACCAAGAGGACATTTCAGAAAAGATAACTGCGATCTTTCTTCACTTATGTTGCAATTCAAAAATGCAACCTCACCAAAACTCTCCAGGCTAAAAAGATTAAAGTTGGTTGGAGGTTGTAACCCGGGAACGAGTAGTGAAGAATTATTACTGAAAGAATTCATGCTATACAAAATATATAATCATCTTACCAGTATGAGTTTTCGGGTGAGATTACTCCATGTTAATTATAAAGACAGCAGGCAAAAAGCAAAACCATACTCACAATATGCTTTCCTGCTTGAGAACATTGGGGAGCTTGCCAAAAGAAATAATTGCAGGGAAATGGACAGCATAGAATTTCATACAGAGTCAACTAACAGGCAACACACCACGCTGGTAGCAATATTTGAGTATATGATCGGAAATACAGATTGGTCAGTTCCAAAATATCATAACATCAAATTGCTTGTACCCAACAATGACACCATGGCCCATCCCTACGTTGTGCCTTATGATTTTGATTATACAGGCTCCGTAAATGCTCCTTATGCTATACCTATTGAGCAACTTGGCATAAACTCTATCCGGGAAAGGGTTTACCGGGGATTTGGCCGTACCCTCGATGAGCTCAATATTGCATTGGAAATCTTCAAATCAAAAAAAGAAGTGATCCTGTACACGATCAATAACTTTACCCTACTCAGGGAAAGAGTGCGCAAGGACATGATTGATTACATTGAAGATTTTTATAAAACCATTGGAAATAAACGCGAGGTTAAATCAATTTTTATAGATGGCGCAAGGAAAGATTGACCGCGGATTTATTTGATATTTGTGATTGACATGATTACTCCTCTGAATCAGATAAATCATAATAATCATTTAATCATTAAATCATTAAATCAAGGTCAAAATCAGGGTCAAAAATCAGTGCTCACACAGCAACATTAAAATCCCTCAACGCATCATTCAAACTAGTCTTCAAATCGGTGCTTGCTTTACGTTGCCCAATTATTAAGGCACAGCTCACCTGGTACTCACCTGCTGGAAATTTCTTTGTATAGCTTCCGGGTATCACTACACTTCTTGATGGTACAGAACCTTTGTATTCTTTGGGTTCATCGCCACTCACGTCAATTATTTTTGTTGATTGGGTTAACACCACATTTGCTCCCAATACTGCTTCCCTCTCCACGCGTACTCCTTCAACCACAATACACCTGCTACCAATAAAACATCCATCTTCAATAATCACCGGGCTTGCCTGCAAGGGTTCCAAAACACCACCAATTCCAACCCCACCGCTAAGGTGAACGTGTTTGCCAATCTGCGCACAACTGCCCACTGTAGCCCATGTGTCCACCATTGTTCCTTCATCAACATAGGCCCCGATGTTGACATAGCTAGGCATCAACACTACGTTTCTTCCAAGATATGCTCCATACCGGGCAACAGCATGTGGCACTGCCCTTACCCCAAGGTCCTTATAATTCTTTTTCAATTTCATTTTATCGTAGAACTCAAATGGTGGAAGTACATAAGTTTCCATTTGCTGTATTGCAAAATACATGAGTATGGCCTGCTTAACCCATTCATTCACTTCCCACCCACCAATCCCGTCAGCACCTG
>JBKJPO010000170.1:0-7348 GCA_046595095.1 Chitinophagaceae bacterium | reverse complement strand
GAATTTCATAAAGATGTTTTTACTCCCTTTAATATTGGCCTGGATCATATAGCACTGGCTTGTGAAACAGAAGAAGAGCTTCATCGTGTTGCCAAAAGTTTAGCAGATTCCGGTGTTGAAAACACAGGAGTAAAACTGGATGAAACATTGCAAAAGCTGTATGTGGCTTTTAAAGATCCGGACCGGATTCAATGGGAATTTTATATGGTATAGCTGCCCTTTTATTTTAGTAGGACGAGTAAAAGACAATGTTGGTTCCGGACTTACGCGGGATACCAGGAGTAGGCTAAACTTTGTGAGGCGCTGCATTATATGCCTTGCTAACGATCAACCATGTCCCGTCGATTTTCAACAATTGAAAGTAGTTGGTGTAATCAAATCCATGCGCAGATTCTTCAACCATTTCAATGATCGCAGCATTCCCGGCATACCGGATACCGGTTATAAAACATTGATGTGCCTCCCCGGTTTTCACAGGTGCATCATTAGCAGCAACATAACTATATAAGCCTTCAATTTCAATAATTGTATTATTGTTATCACTTGAGCCATACATCATAGCTTTGGGATGAAAAGCAGATTTCAACATCTCTACATCACCGTTATGAACACCATCTATGTATAAATTAGCCGTTTTAAGGATTGATGCAAGTTCATCGTTAAGTTCGTTCATAACCATCATTTGAAAAAGTGAATAATAAAAAGACTAATTTAAAGTACGAAAAGTTGGGAAAAAAGGAAATATCGATAATTAAAATTTAATAAATTGGTACATAAGTCAAAAAGGTTTATGTGCTTTTCCTTAATCGATAAGTTTTTATCTGCGCCCTTGAAAAATTTATTCGCCCTGTTGTAAAATTTAATCGTTTCAAAACCCAGGTTTTAATCCATCAAATATTACCTGGTCCAAATGCTTCTTAATTTGCTTTGTCCTTAAATTTGAAACTATGTGATGAAAAGTAATGTCAATCGGCAAGATTCTCAAAAGGAAAAAATAGACAAACTCAACCAGCTTGCCTGGGATGTGAGGGTAAGCGATTCTCCACGCTCACTTTTATTGAGCCAGGAATCTGTGGAGCTTTCCCGGAAAATAAAGTATACTAAGGGCTTAGCTCATGGTTTGCGGTCATTCGGATTTTGTAATGTTCGCCAGTCTAAAAACGAGGAGGTACTCACCTATTTAAATGAATCGTTTTCTTTATTCACATCATTAAATGATCTTGAGGGATTATCTCTAGTTTACGAATACCAGGGAATTATACAACGCAATTGGGGAAATTTTGGCGCTTCAAGGTTCCGTGGAAAACGAATCAATCAATTATTACCAAATAGGCGCCGTAAAGCAGGAACAAACTGGGAAAAATTACGAATCTATCATTGCATTGAGCACAAAAATGATTTATGATAAAGTTGAAATCAGGTTAATAGATAACGGTAATGGTATCCCTCAAAAACTGATAGATAAAATATTTCAACTATTTTTTACCACTAAACCTTCGGGGCATGGTACCGGATTGGGATTATCATTGAGTTATGATATCATTAAAGTTCATGGCGGGGAGTTGAATGTGTATACAAAAGAAGGTGAGTTTGCGGAATTTGTTATCACCTCACCTATTTTAAAATAATCAGGAAAAATGAAATGCACCCTCCATTTATTTTTATTAAGCAAAATTAATCAGTTTTGATGATTAAACGAATCTGCTATAGTTTCATAATGCTCTTGCTTGTAACCCCTGGCAAAGCACAACAGCGAAACATTGATAGTTTGCGACATGAGAAGGAGATTACTCAGAATGATACGATAAACATCAACCTGCTTAATTATCTTACTGAAGCATATACCGAATCAAAACCTGATAGTGCATTTTACTTTGCTGAGCAATTATTAATGCTTGCCCGGAAACTTAATCTCAAATTGATTGAAGGATATGCCCAGGCGCAAATGGGCTATGCATTACTGAACCTAAGTAACTATCCCAGGTCTTTACAAACATTATTATCTGCTCAAGCCATTGTTGAAGATCCAAAAACGGAACATTATTCTTCAGGCATATCCCTTGACCTTGGAGAATTTCTCAAAAAGCCGGTAACACCCCACGCGCGCCGAATTAGCGTATTATCCAGGACGCACCAATATTTAGGGATTTTGTATGGCAACACTTCTAATAATGCAAAAGAGCTTTTTCACTTTCTTGAATCTCTAAAATTTGCCGAACAAACAGGTAACGTCTCGGATTTATGTACATCAAATTTATTATTAGGCCGTCTTTATTTGACCATGAAAAAGCCTGACTCTGCATTGATCTATGAACAGAAGGCCTACGATATATCAATCCAAACCAATTATAAAAAATACCTTGGAAGCATTTTACTAAATCTCGGCAGAATTCAAACTGTCAAAGGAAATAAGCAACTTGCAACCGGGTATTTCAGGGAAGCAATTCATGTAAGCATTGAACAAAATTATCTAAGGGGAGCAGTGGCCGGCAATCTTTTATTAGCTGATCTTTATAAGGAGTCGGGTAAAAAAGACTCAAGCCTTCTTTATGCAAATGCAGCACTTGCCATCGCACAGTCTTTAAATTCCCCTTCCCTGCTTCTACGATCTTATACGGCACTTGCGGCATTTTATAAATTCGCAAATAACAATGACAGTATCGCAAAATACCAGGAATTGATAATTAGAATAAATGACAGCCTTTTCAATTCTAAACAGGTTCAACAGTTTCAAAATATAGATTTTGATGAACAACAACGTCAGCAGGAAATAGAAGCTGCTAAAGAAGCTTATCAAAATCGTTTGCAGAGGTATTTGCTTCTTGCAGGTCTGGCGATTTTTTTATTGGTAGTTATTTTTCTATGGAGAAGCAACAGGCATCGACAAAAAACTAATTTCATTTTGCAACAACAAAAAAAGGAATTAGAAATGACTCTTACAGAACTCAAAAATACGCAAGCTCAACTAATCCAATCCGAAAAAATGGCATCCCTTGGAGAGCTAACTGCAGGCATCGCCCATGAAATACAAAACCCATTGAACTTCATCAATAATTTTTCGGAGGTGAACAAAGAATTACTCGAAGAGATGAAGGGTGAAATTGACAAAGGAAATGTTGAAGAAGTAAAAGCAATCGCAAATGATATAATAGAAAACGAAGAAAAAATTAATCACCATGGCAAGAGGGCCGATGCAATAGTAAAAGGAATGTTGCAACACAGCCGCATCAGCAGTGGCGTAAGAGAACCAACAAACATCAATGCATTGGCTGATGAATATTTACGCCTGGCTTATCATGGATTTAGAGCCAAAGCCAAATCATTCAATGCGAAATTAGATACTAATTATGATGAAACAATTGAAAATGTCAATATAATACCGCAGGACATTGGCAGGGTTATTCTGAATTTAATTACAAATGCATTTTATGCAGTAACCGAAAAAAAGAAACTAATTAGTGACAATTACGAACCCTGCGTTTCTGTAACCACAAAAAATGTAGGAGGCAAAGTAGAAATCAGGGTTAAGGATAACGGAAATGGCATCCCTCAAAAAATATTGGATAAAATCTTCCAACCCTTTTTTACCACAAAACCCACCGGGCAGGGAACTGGATTGGGTTTATCGTTGAGTTATGATATTATAAAAGCACATAGCGGAGAGTTAAAAGTGGAAACGATAGAGGGAGAAGGAGCAGAATTTATTATTCAATTGCCAATTGCCTGAACTATGATTTTTGAGATTTAGGAGATTCCCATGAAATATTTATTCTCAATTTAGGTAAGTCAAATTAATCTCAAAAACCACGATCAGAAAATATCTGAAATTATTGGAGCACATGATATTAAGTTGAGTTTCGAAAACAAAAAAAGGCGAGTTTGAGAAATTAGTATTATCCTGCTATAGAATTGCTGTTTAAAAAAGGAATATGAAATTTTCGGCCTTTATTTACATACTTCTTCTCTTACCAACCGGCGCTTCAATGGCGCAGGATACAACTGCATATGGTTTTCATCTCAACAATATTTTGCCTGAAGGAATTTCATTGGATAAAGGATGGAAATTTAAAGCCGGCGACAATAAAGAATGGGCAGAGCAGGGATACGATGATAACGCGTGGGTATCAATTGATCCCACCAATGAGTTACATCATTTGCCCTTGGTAAAAGAGGCTGGTATCGCCTGGTTTAGGTTGAAGTTGCACGTAGACTCTGCTCTTATTGGTGAAAGACTCGCAATGGTAGTAACCAACCTGGGTGCGTCTGAAATTTACCTCAATGGACAACTTATTTACAGCTTTGGTATCGTTAACAACGATTACAACAAAGAACAAACTCGTTTTTTCTTAAATAAACTATTAAGTCTAAAACTGGGACAACAATCATCGCAATTAATTGCGGTGCGATATTCTTTTAATAAAAAGAATTTTTATTTAAAATTTACCAACACACGCCCTGTGCTCCGGCTGGTTTTGAAAGAAATAAACCAGGCTTTTTCTGACCGCATAATGGATGAAAGTATTGATTCAACATTGCGATCAATACAATTATCTTTTTACCTGCCATTAGGGTTTTTATTATTATTTCTTTTTTATTCCTATCAACTTAAAAAAGAATATTTATACCTGGGCATCTTTTGCTTTTGCATGTTCATTGCAATTCTACTACACATATTCGCCTTCCTGGAGCCCACCACGCTTTCAAGGACAAATGCTTATTTATTGGCTACACAGGTTTTGTATATTGTTGGAGCATTGGCTTTCATTAATGGGATTTATGTATTGTATAAGCAAAAAAGAACCTGGTTTTACTATGTTATTCTACTGTACAGTCTTCTGATAATTCCCTGTTTTTTTATTTCTTACGATTGGAGCGGCATCATTAATGCTTTCTTTTTCCCGGTGATAAATATTGAGTTTTTACGGATAAATATTGCGGCAGTTAAAAGTCGAAAACCGGGGGCGTGGATACTATTAGTAACCAGTGTTATTTTGACCCTGGCATTAATTGGTTTTATCTGGTTTAGCATTATTGGTAAATATGAGTTAAGCGTTTTATTATCCAGTATTAGTTTTGTTATTCCCGGGTTGGGCTTATCATTATTTTTTGCAGGTGAGTTTGCCCGTACCGGATCGGCGCTTCAGTTAAGGGTGATCGAGGTAGAGCAATTATCCCAGGAAATGATCTCAAAAGAAAAAGAGAAAAGGCAAATATTAGGTGCACAAAATGAAACATTAGAGAGACAGGTAATAGAACGAACAGCTGCATTGAGTCTATCATTAAAAGATTTGAGAGAAACCCAGAATCAGCTTATTCAACGGGAAAAAATGGCTTCCCTTGGAGAGCTGACCGCTGGCATTGCTCATGAAATTCAAAACCCTTTAAATTTTGTCAATAATTTTTCGGAATTGAATACTGAATTGATTGAAGAAATGAAAAATGAATTGAGTGCTGGCAATAACGTTGGCGCTATAAACATCGCATCGGATATTACTTTAAATGAACAAAAAATAAATCATCATGGTAAAAGAGCCGATGCCATTGTAAAAGGCATGCTGCAACACAGCCACAGCAGCTCAGAACAAAAAGAACTTGCTGATATCAATGCATTGGCTGATGAATATTTACGATTAAGCTACCACGGCCTACGCGCAAAAGACAAATCGTTTCATGCCACGATGGAAACTCATTTTGATGAAAAGATTGGTAAAATAAGTGTTGTTCGGCAGGATATAGGAAGAGTCTTTTTAAACTTATTTAATAATGCATTTTATTCTGTCAATGAAAAAAAAAGAAAAAAGCCCGGAGAAAACTATATTCCAACAATTTCATTAAGTTCAAAACTTTTGCCAGACAAGGTAGAAATAAAGGTGAAAGATAATGGCACCGGCATTCCACAGCAAATATTAGATAAAATATATCAGCCATTTTTCACGACCAAACCCACCGGGCAAGGAACCGGTTTGGGATTATCGTTGAGTTATGACATCATCAAAACACATGGCGGAGAATTGAAAGTGGAAACAAAAGAAGGCGAAGGGGCCGAATTTATTATTCAATTACCAATTCTTTGAACTATTTTTTTTTAGATTTAGGGATTACCAGCAAATATGTATTCTCAATAATGGCAATAAAATTAATCAGTAAAATCACGGTTAAGACAATAACATTAATAGTATTATCAGTATGCTAAAATACCTCGTTGCAATATTTTTATTCAGTACTTTAAGCCTGCAGGTTTTAGCTCAGCAATCCGTGTTGCTTTATGATACAACTTCACTCATCAGTCTTGGTAAACAAATTGATATTCTTGAAGACCCGGGCGGAGAGCTTTCGTTACAACAGATTCTCAGTCCCGAATATCAATCGCAATTCAAAAAAAGCCTCCAGGAAGTCCCGAATTTTGGTACAAAACAAACTACTGCCTGGTGCAGAATTAGAATTAAAAATGTTTCAAATAAAGATTGGGTGTTAAATGCAGACTTTCCAAATCTACATAGTGTAACCTTGTTTCAACCATCGGGCAATGTGTATACAAAGGAAGAAACAGGTAGAAGTTTTTCCTTCAGTAAACGGAAAATTAAAAACAGGTCATTTCTCTTTGCACTCCAGCTTGAAGAGGGTGAAGAAAAGGAAATTTATCTGAGAGTAGAAAATCACATTTGCATATTTCCACTCTACGTTGGAGATATGACAGCAATTTCTAAAAAGCAACATCCTGAAGATACTTTGTATGGCATATTCTATGGCATTTCTTTTATTATTGCTTTTTATGCTTTTGCGCTATTTATTGCCACCCGCGAGATTTATTATTTCTACTTTTTTATCCAGGTAATTTTCTTTGGTTTGTATGGAATGATTTATTGCGGGGATGCATCTCAATGGTTCCCGGATTTTGCATTACCCCTAACAGATTTGGGAACGGCCATTATCAGTATAGGAATTATTTTTGTCTATTTATTTTTTGATTCTGTTTTAAAAACGAGAAAAAAGATCCCTGTTGCCTCCCGCATATTCCTTATTTCGTCACTAGTTACATTTATAGCCATACTGCTGTATTTTGCAGGTTTCTGGCCGCTTGCTACCACCCTTAATATGATGGTGTCTGCATCTGTTTTCGTATACGCTATGATACTTTGTTTTTACCTGAAGAAAGAAAAAATCATCCGATTAATTTTTATCGGTTTTGCCATTGGTTTTGCGATCCTTGTGTTTTGGATACTCATGCTACGAAATGTTATTCCGTACTCAACAGTTGTTAATAACCTTTTTATGGTTCAATATATGTGGTGGATGATTATTTTTTCTATAGCGCTGGAATTAAACATCAATAATTATATAAAAGAAA
>JBKJPO010000546.1:0-8578 GCA_046595095.1 Chitinophagaceae bacterium | reverse complement strand
AGTGGCGGCCTTGGTTCTATTATAGGCATGCTTAATGGAGGCAGAGGTTTTGGTGGTATAGGTAGCGTATTAGGGAAGATTCTTGGGAGATAATTTCTCTTAATACAAATTCTATATATTAAAAATGGGCAATTATCATTACTGATATTGCCCATTTTCTATTATAAAGTCTTTTATTATCTTCCTGATTGTGACCAGCCGCGCTGTCTTCTGAAACCTACCGGTTTTGCGATTCTACCGTATGCACCCGTTTTTGGTATTACAACTCCTTGTTGAAAACTACCCAGGGGAGTTGGAAACGGGTGATCTTCTACTACCGGAATGGCTTGAGAGATCAGCTTGTTGATATCGCGTAAAAATTCTCTTTCCTCTACATCGCAAAACGACCATGCGATACCAGTAGCACCAGCCCTGCCAGTACGTCCAATCCGATGCACATAAGTTTCAGCAACATTTGGGAGTTCATAATTAATAACGTGCGAAAGATCATCAACATCGATCCCACGCGCAGCAATATCTGTAGCCACTAATACCCGGATGCGTCCAGTTTTAAAATTTGAAAGTGCATTTTGCCTTGCAGACTGGGATTTGTTTCCATGAATTGCATCAGTGCGAATATTAGCCCTGTTAAGTTCTTTTGCTACTTTATCAGCACCGTGTTTAGTACGGGTAAAAACCAGTGCACTTGTTACATCGCTATCTTTTAATAAGTGAACCAGAAGTGAACGTTTATCGTTCTTTTCCACAAAGTAAATAGCTTGTTCAACTTTTTCTGCAGTTGTTGCTGCCGGAGTTACTTCTATTCTTACAGGAGAATGCAAAATAGTTGCGGCAAGTCTTGCAATTTCCGGTGGCATTGTTGCAGAGAAAAATAATGTTTGTTTTTTTTGTGGAAGACGAGCAATGATTTTCTTCACATCATGGATAAAACCCATGTCAAGCATACGGTCAGCTTCATCCAGCACAAACATTTGGATGTCCGACAGATTGATAAACCGTTGTTCAACCAGGTCAAGCAAGCGGCCGGGTGTTGCAATTAGGATGTCCACGCCCTTTCTAAGCGCATTAGTCTGTGGCTGCTGGGAAACTCCACCGTATACCACGAGATGTGATAAGCGGGTATGCTTTCCATATGCTGCAAAACTTTCATCGATCTGTATGGCAAGTTCCCTTGTAGGGGTTAATATCAAGGCTTTTATAGCGTTGTTACTTCTTCCTTCCTGTTTGGCCTGGTACATCAGCTGTAGGATAGGGATAGCGAAAGCTGCAGTTTTACCTGTACCCGTTTGCGCACAGCCTAAAAGGTCTTTTCTTTCTAAGATGATTGGGATAGCCTGTTCCTGAATTGGAGTTGGTATTGTGTACCCTTCATTGTCAAGAGCTTTTAATATGGGCTCAATGAGTTGTAAATTTTCGAATGACAAAATAAATTTGTTTTATGTAATAAAATGATATCACGGCTTTTGCCGGCTATTTGATAAAATATGCTCGTCATATGACTTGATGAGCTTACGAAGGAGTGAGATTATCTAGTCTGCTAGGAGAGTATATGAATAACGAAGATATGTGATTTTTATTTAAAATTATCTTAAAGCTTGAAAATTAAGCAATTAGGATTTTGAGGGGCTTAAGGATTATACTCTCAAACCAGAAGAGCCCCCATCTCTGGAAGCTCTTTGAATATTTTTCAAACCTGGAATTAGGACTTCGAGGTAGAAGCTTTAACCTGCGTTTTTTTCGACGTTATCTTCTTTGTCGCTTTCTTAGTTACTTTTTTTTTATTGGCAACCCAGGTCGTGTATGCAGTTTCTTCCAGTACTTCTCCTGCAAGGTTCAAAGTAAGCGGTTGCTCGATCCCATTCAATTTTAATGTAACTGTTTTATGTATTGCCCCTAACGCGGCTGCATTGAATGTAGCAGTTACAGTTCCCGATTTACCCGGTGCTATCGGTGCTTTAGTATAATCTCCCATGGTGCAACCACAAGCTGGAGTAGCACTTTCAATTATAATAGGCTCGTTGCTGGTGTTGGTGATTGTATATGTTGCTATTGCCGGAACATTTTGCTTGATTTTGCCAAAATCAAATGTTTCCATGTCAAATTTTGCAACATCGCTCACTTTCTTTTGGGCAAATGCTGTCGTGGTTCCCATAATTACCAGCGCTGCGATCAATATTCTTTTCATGATACTTTTATTAATGAAATTATTTAGTTCTTTAGATTATTCAAAGTTCCATTTTCTGGGGCGGAGGTAGTTGGGGTTTTCCAAACTTCTCCTTTAATGTTCAATATTTTACTTGCACCACCATTGTAGGTAACGGTGATTGGTTTAGTAAAACTGCCTTCTGCTGCAGCATTGTATCCCACCGTGATCTTTGAAGTAGCTCCAGGTGCAATTTCATCTTTGTTCCACTCAGGTGTAGTACAACCACAAGCTGCCTGAACGTTATCCAGTTTCATTGAGGTAGAACCAGAATTTTTAAATTCAAAAACATATGTTACTGGTTTGCCTTGGGGTATTTTACCAAAATCATGCTCTGAGTGTGAAAAAACAATGGTCTCAGGAATCGCGGGTGTAGCAACAGTAGCAGGAGTAACTGTTGTAACAGGTGCTGCAACGTGTCCTTCCGTTCCATGATTATGACCTTTGTGCGGATCAACCTCAACAGTTTGTGCAGCCTGGGCAACTTTTTTTGCTTCTACTGTTGCCTTTTGTGCATTAACTGCATATCCGAGTGCCAATACTGCAACTAGTGTAAATACTTTTTTCATGATAATTAATTGATTTTTTCAGATGAGTCCAAAGATACAAAAACGATGTAAACGATTCAAAATTGTTCTCAGGTTAAGAGATGTTTAACTTTTGAAAGGTTGCAAGGCAACCTAAATATGAGGTTAACCCTGGTTTCAACCAGGTCTTTCATTAATAACCAGGTTTCAAACTGCTCAACCATGGAAAGCCTTGAGAAGAAATTTGTACGTTTGCGCTATGGAATCAACCAATACTAAAGAGACAGACCTGCAAGAGCAGCTTTCTTTTGAAAAGTTCAGGGAAGAAGTGATCAAAGACTATCGAATTGTCTGTGAAAGCCGTGAAGCGAGCCTCCTTGGGAGAAAGGAAGTACTCACCGGGAAAGCTAAATTTGGCATCTTCGGAGATGGCAAGGAAGTAGTGCAGGTAGCTATGGCGAAATTTTTTAAACCAGGTGATTTTAGAGCAGGCTATTACCGTGACCAGACTTTTATGTTTGCAGCAGGACTTGCAAATGTTGAACAGTTTTTTGCGCAGTTATATGCCGACACTGATCCTAACCACGAGCCTTTTAGTGCAGGACGACAGATGAATGCTCATTTCGCTACAGAATTTGTTGATGAGCAGGGGGATTGGTTGGAACTGGCGAAATTAAAAAATGTTTCCAGCGATATTGCACCTACAGCAGGACAAATGCCGAGAGCATTGGGATTGGCTTTTGCGTCGAAAATTTTTCGAAACCAGGAATCACTTCATGATCTTAAGTCATTAAGTGATAATGGTAACGAGGTATGTTTCTGCACAATTGGTGATGCTTCTACTTCAGAAGGACATTTTTGGGAAACCATTAATGCTGCCGGTGTGCTACAGATTCCTCTTGCAGTATTTATCTGGGATGATGGTTACGGAATCTCTGTTCCAAAAAAATTCCAGACTACAAAAGGGTCCATTTCTGAAGCGCTTAGTGGCATGCAGAAAGAAGAAGGTACAAATGGGCTTGATATATATAAATTAAAGGGTTGGGATTATGCAGGTTTGTGCGAGGTGCTGGAGCCCGCAATTCAAAGGATCAGGGAAACACATATACCTGCAATTTTCCATGTTGAAGAAATTACTCAACCCCAGGGGCACTCTACTTCTGGTAGCCATGAACGTTATAAAAGCACGGAACGTTTGCGATGGGAAAAAGATTGGGATTGCATGAAACAGATGAAGGAATGGATATTAGAGAATGCTTTGGGTGATGATGAAGAATTAACTGCGATAGAAAACCAGGCAAGAGACAAAGTAAAATCGGGCAAGCAATATGCCTGGGATCAGTATCTTATCCCAATAAAAATGCAAGTGGCTGAAGCCTGTGCATTACTCAATAACCTGGCCAATGGAGACGAGCAGATAATTGCCCTGGCTGATGTTCTCCATGCAGAACGGGAACCAATGCGAAAGGATGTGATGAAAGCACTTGCTACCGCTATCGACTATGCGAAGGAAAAAAGCGTGAGCACAGAACTACAGGATTATTATAACCAGTTGCGCCTAGTAAACAGGCAGCTTTATAATAGCCACTTATATAATGAGGGACCGAAATCCACATTAAATGTTCCTCATGTAAAACCATCTTATGCCGAAAATGCGGCAAAAGTTAATGGTTACGAAGTACTCAATAAATATTTTGACCTTCTTTTTGCAAATAACAGTAAGGTTGCTGCATTTGGTGAAGACCTTGGTTTCATAGGGGATGTTAACCAGGGCTTTAGTGGGCTACAGGCAAAATACGGCGAGCAGAGAATATTCGACACCGGCATTCGCGAACTCACCATAATCGGGCAGGGTATCGGAATGGCGCTTCGCGGATTACGGCCAATCGCTGAGATACAATACCTCGATTATCTTCTTTATGGACTACAGCCTTTAAGTGATGATGTGGCTACCACACATTACAGAACCAGGGGAAAACAAAGTGTACCCCTGATTGTGCGCACAAGAGGCCACAGACTTGAGGGCATTTGGCACAGTGGATCACCAATGGCGGTTGTACTTAATGCTTTACGCGGAATGTATGTTTGTGTGCCCCGGAATATGGTGCAGGCCGTTGGAATGTACAATACATTGCTGCAGGGTAATGACCCCGGCCTTGTAATCGAATGTCTTAATGGATACAGGCTTAAGGAAATAATTCCGGCAAATCTCTTAGAATACACGGTACCGTTAGGAATGCCTGAGATCACCCGTGAAGGTAAGGATATCACCCTTGTGTCGTACGGATCTACCTTACGAATTGTAGAAGAAGCAGCTGATAAACTGGATAAATCTGGAGTTTCCTGTGAAGTTATTGATGTTCAGACATTATTGCCATTTGATATTAAACATAGCATCCTGGATTCCCTGAAAAAAACGAACAAGATCGTTTTCATTGATGAAGATGTACCAGGTGGTGCAACATCATACATGTTCAACAAAGTGATGGAAGAACAAGGAGGATATCGTTGGCTGGATGTTGCCCCCAGAACTGTAACAGCCCAGGCGCACAGGCCGCCTTATGGCACAGATGGGGATTATTTCAGCAAGCCTAATACAGAGGATATTATGAGAACCGTGCGTGATATGATTGCTGAGTAATTTAATTAATGTAGTGATACAATGAAATTACCAATTTATCAGGTTGATGCTTTTGCGGACAAACTTTTTGCAGGAAATCCTGCAGCTATAGTTCCATTGCAGAGTTGGCCTGATGATGATCTTATGCAAAAGATTGCCATAGAGAATAATCTGGCGGAAACAGCATTTTTTGTTCCGGCAACTGGTACTACAGATTATGATTATTCTATCAGGTGGTTTACACCCACCATAGAAATTAATCTCTGTGGACATGCAACACTAGCTTCCGGATACGTAATTTTCAACTACCTGGGCTTCAAAAAAGCAGAGATACTTTTTAGTTCCAAAAGTGGAATTTTAAAAGTCACAAAGAAAGAAGGAAACAGGCTTGATCTTGATTTTCCTTCATGGAAACCGGAACGAATTGAGTATGATAGTGACATGCTTAGCAAGGCTCTTGGCAACCAGGAAATTATTGGTATTTACAGGAATAGGGATTTGCTTGTAGAGCTTAATGATGAGGCAGCAGTAAAAAAATGCGAACCTGATTTTTCATTTTTGAAAAAACTGGGGGAAATGGTGATTATTACAGCACCTGGAAAAACTGTGGATTTTGTGTCTAGATTTTTTGCACCAATCGCAGGGATAGACGAAGATCCAGTTACAGGCGCAGCACATTCCCAACTAATTCCATTCTGGTCGGAAAAGCTTGGTAAAGATGAGATGATCGCTAAACAATTATCGCAAAGAGGTGGCACTATCTGGTGTGCACAAAAAGGTGATCGGGTGATAATAGGAGGGGAGTGCGTGTTTTATATGAAAGGCGAGATAGAAATAATGAATTATAAATTATGAATATAGGAATGAATAAAGAAAAACATTTTATTGAATATTGGGAAGAGCAGAGGGAAGGCCCTAAGTGGCAATATTACCTGCAATATAGTTTTGCATGGACGATTGTGATATTTCTTTGCACTTTCTTTTTTCTCAAAATAATTTTGGACTCATATGCGGTGGGTAGTCTTACAACTTTATACGTTATTGCTCCCGGGTCCATTCTCATGGCAATAGCCGTAACTCATATTATTTACCAAACAAATGAAAACAGGTATAGGAAGATATTGATGCGGAGGAAAGATGATAGGAAATATGAAATATGAGATATGAAATATGAAATACTGGTTCAAGAATTCTCTCAGATTTCAGATTTCATATTTCATATTTATTTAAGGTTATGATAAACCTTCTGTACGTCTTCATCCTGTTCTAATTTATCTACAAGCTCTAAAACATCTTTTGAATCTTCGTCGCTTAGATCTACTGTTGTTGTGGGGATGCGTGTAAGCTCGGCCGTAATTACCGGTATTCCTTTTTCCTCAAGTGCCTTGGCCATATGCCCGAATTCAGAATAAGTTGTCCGGATTACAATATTGCCTTCAGCATCTTCTCCAATCTCTTCAAGGCCATAGTCTATGAGATCAAGTTCGAGCTCTTCAAGATTTTGGCCTTCACTTTTGATTTTGAATTCTCCAAGACGAGTGAACATAAAACTTACTGAACCACTGGTACCGAGGTTGCCATCACCCCTGTTGAAATGCATCCGGACGTTTGCAACCGTCCTGGTTGAATTATCTGTTGCAGTTTCTACCACTATTGCAACGCCATGACGCGCATAACCTTCATACACTATTTCTTCATAATCTGTTTTGTCTTTGCCAAGCGCTCTTTTTATCGCAGCTTCTACCCGGTCCTTTGGCATATTCACTGCTTTGGCATTGATCATACACCTGCGTAGCGAAGAGTTGTTATCCGGATCCGCACCACCTTGTTTTACAGCCATGTCGATTTCCTTACCCAGCCGGGTAAACTGTTTTGCCATTTTATCCCACCTGGCAAACATGGTGGATTTTCTAACTTCAAATATTCTTCCCATGAGTTATTGTAAATGTTTGCGTGAAGATTTATGATCACTGGTTCTACCTGTTATCAGCAACGGCGCCGCAAATTTAATGCATTAGTTTGGCTTTGTGCTTCGGTCTGAATTGTAATCTAAAATCTTTGATACATTTGGGCATGCATGAATATTTTACCCACAGCCGCTTGTTCGAATTTGCAAAGAATATTTTTTTAAAAACCGGGAGCACGGAATCCGATGCGGAAACTGCATCTACTGCATTACTCCTGGCCGATCTTAGGGGTATCGACAGTCATGGAGTTGCCAGGTTGAGTGGCTACATAAGATTATGGGAAGTGGAACGTGTGAATTCCAGGCCTGATATTCATATTGTTCATGAGACTCCATCTACAGCTGTTATAAATGGTGATAGGGGATATGGCCTGGTTGTGGCCCCATTTGCAATGGATATCGCTATTGATAAAGCAAAACTGGTAGGCACTGGTTGGGTAAGTGTACAAAACAGCAATCATTTTGGTATTGCCGGAGCACATGCAATGATGGCTCTCGGTGAAGATATGATCGGGATAGCAATGACCAATGCATCAGCATTGGTAGCGCCTACTTTTTCGGTTGAGCGTCTACTTGGTACAAACCCAATTGCTGTAGCAATACCTGCAGGTGAAGAGCCTCCATTTGTTGCTGATTTTGCAACAACTACGGCTGCAAATGGAAAGCTGGAAATTTTGCAAAGAAAAAAAGAAGATGCACCTGCGGGCTGGATACAAACAAAAGATGGCACACCAAGTACAAATGCCAATGAATTAAAACAAGGCGGTTCCCTTCTGCCGCTTGGTGGTGACAGGTTACATGGTAGCCATAAAGGTTATGCGCTTGGAGCGGTTGTAGATATTTTTTCGGCAATGCTCAGCGGCGCTAATTATGGCCCATGGGTTCCTCCTTTTCCTGTATATCTTCCCTTGCCTGAAAATATGCCTGGTGCAGGTATCGGTCACTTCTTTGGTGCAATGCGAATTGATGCCTTCAGGCCTGCTAAAGAATTTAAAAAAGATATGGATACCTGGATAAAAAGATTTCGCTCGGCAGAAACAATACCTGGTGAGAAACGTGTTTACATTCCGGGAGATATTGAGCGTGAATATACTGAAACCCGTTTAAAAGAGGGTATTCCCCTGATGAGTGAAGTGGTAAGAGACTTGCAGAAACTTGCATTAAAATATGCCATTATACTCTGATCTCAGTTCCTCAGAATATAATGGCATATTTTAATGCAAGTTTCTGCAAGTCTCTTACCACTTCACTCATCAGGGGAA
>JBKJPO010000528.1:0-2932 GCA_046595095.1 Chitinophagaceae bacterium | reverse complement strand
GGTCGGGAGAAATTTGATTTTCTTTTTTAAGATATTCCAATGCTTCAATTCCATTTCCAACCGTATCGATGTGATTGGCAATGTTCATTTTATTGATAATGATTTGATGGTAGTAATTATCATCCGACTCGACACCAATTAATAAAATGCTATTTAGCTTTTTCCTCATACTATTTTTGCTTTAACTTTTTGGTATTGTAAAATAAAATGTGCTTCCTTTTCCGAATTCTGATTCAACCCATATCTTTCCTCCATGCATTTCGATAATTTTTTTGCATAGCGAAAGTCCTATACCTGTGCCTGCATATTCTGTTCGGAGGTGAAGGCGTTGAAAAATTATAAATATCCTGTCGTAATATTCTTTTTCTATTCCAACGCCGTTGTCTTTTATTGTGAAAAGAAATTCTTTTCCTTTGTCAGTTGCTGAAATATTTACAACAGGAGGAATGCCTTTCTTTTTGAATTTGATTGCATTGATTATAAGGTTTTGAAAAACTGATTCTAAATCGTAGCATTTTATAACTGGTAATTTTTCGATATGAATTTCTGCATCGCTTTCTTCAATGATTGCTGTGAGATCGGTTAAAATTTCACGCACCAATTTATCGCAATCCGTTGCCGGTTTAGACATATCTTTTCCTATTCTGGAATATTCAAGCAAATCAAAAATGAGGTTTGACATACGGCTTGCTCCTCCGCTTATTAAACTCATATATTGATTCATTTCTTCGTCGGGATACTTCTCTAATTTTTCGGCTAATAACTTGGAGAAATTGGAAATGCTTCTAAGAGGTTCTTGCAAGTCGTGGGAGGCAGCATAGGCGAATTGTTCTATCTCTTTGCTTTTTCTTTCTAATTCAATATTGTATTGATTTAGTTTTTCTTCGGCTTTTTTGCGCTCTGTAACATCCTGCGCTGTGCCGATCATCCTGATAATCTTGCCTTCATTATTTAGACTAACCTCTCCTCTTCCATGAAGGGTGCGCTCATCTCCATTCGGCAAAATAAGGCGGTGAAAGAAATTGAAAGGTTGATGGTCTTGATATGCTTTTTGCACTATACCACTCACATTCTCACGGTCATCAGGATGAATACATTTCAAATAATTTTCATAATTTGCCTCAAAGTCCTCTCGGCTCATCCCGAATATCCTGTAAAGTTCGTCAGACCATTCAATGGCATTATCAACAATATTCCATTCCCAACTACCGATATGAGCCAACTGTTGTGCACCATTCAATTTTTCTTCGCTTTGTTTTAATTGTTGCAAATGAAATTCGAGTTCTTCACTCATCGTATTTAATCCAACCGCAATAGCATCCAGTTCATCACCTCTCTCGCTGACGACTATCTTTTCTGAAAAATCCAATTGGGTGGTTTTTATCAGAGCGTCCATTATACCAACTATTCTTTTTTCATTTTCCTGAATGAAATTTGTTTTTGATTCTAAATCCTGATCCGCTTGGATTCGTTTTTGAATGTTATTAGAAAGCTCAGCAGTCATATCATTAAATGAATTTGCCAATACACCAATCTCGTCATTTGAAAATACCTGAGCCTTTACACTAAAATCTCTTTTGGCAATACTTTTTGAAGCACTCATAATTTCTTTCAACCCTCTTGAAATTCCTCTAACAACAAAATAAGTAAGTATCAATCCGCTGAACCCAACTGTTAATGCAATGGCAAGTAATAATTTCAAAATAATATTTTCGAGCCAACGTGCTCCTTCTCCCAGCGTGTAAGAAAACTTATTTTCCAGAATAGTAAGTTTTTGACTGATGGGCTCTATCTCCTTAATAATCTCATCCAATTTATTTTGGGATGGGGAAGGTGAACCTGCCTGTCCGGCAGGCAGGTTTATTTCTGCATGCAATTTTTTAGCAACGGGTATTAATTGTGCAATAACGGAATCTGCTTCTGACCAGATGTTTAATGACTTATGGATATATGAGATGTTATTAAATCTTCGAAACAGTTTAATCATGCCATCAATATCGTCAGGATGGTTGCCACCTTCTATTAAACCCTGTCGGGCAATGGCTAAGTCAGGATTTTTCTTCAATAATTCCCACAATGTTTTGTGGTGGCCTAAGGGCACTTTCATGAAATGATAGAATGCTTGTTCATCTTCCACATTATGGGTTTGGTAATATTGTTGCAAATTATAAATAGCATCTTTTTGAGACTTTGACCATAATCCTTCAGCGCCTACAAAAGCCCTTACTGACGAAAGTGTATTAACAGCAAAATAAAGCGTGCCGAGTTCAACAGCAATAAGAACAGCCATAATGCCTACCACAGAATATAATTTCTTTGCGATAGAAACATTTTTAAACCATTTGAAAAAAGAAAAATTCGCCATTACTAATATGATTTTATAAATATTGTTTCAACCATTCTTTGGCTTCAGTTTCATCACTAAACATTTTTACAGGATACGGTTGTTTTTTTATGCTGAAGAATAAATTTGCAACCATTTTCCCCACCGCAGACCGGGAAATTATTGCAATTGCTTTTGCAATTTCCGGTATTGCTTCGGCAAAATAATCACGCATTTCTTTGTTAACAGGAGGTGAATCCGTGCTGTCAGAAAGGATGCAAATTTTTTTCCCGCCTGTTATCTTTCTAAATTCCTCCATCATCGTTTTTGCTTCTTCTATCGTTTGTTGAGGAACTTTTTTAGCAATGGAGCATAGAATTCCATTTTCGTCAAACCAGATAGTTGATGTTGGAAATTCAATCACTTTAGCATTATTAGGTGGCACCATATATTTAATTAAAATTATGATTGATTAAAATTATGTATTTTATTTTTAAACAAGTCATCAAGGTATGTTTTTAGAAATGCAACAATACGAGAATTTTTGTTTCCTGTCTGTCAGTTTTAAGTCGCTGTGTAGCAAAAGAGTTTCCGCTAACAACCCTATAT
>JBKJPO010000335.1:0-23944 GCA_046595095.1 Chitinophagaceae bacterium | reverse complement strand
GAGACAGAAATTAGAACAGTAATGGTTGACGATTAATGGTTAGTTGTTAACCCATAAAGAAGCTCGTCATTGAGAAGGCAGCACATTCATTGTTAGGATAAGCCCGTGGAACGCGTGTTTCGGCGAAGCAATCTCCTAAATACAGTTTGGATATTGCTTCGCTCCGCTCGCAATGACGTCACAATTTGCCTGCAAAGGGTTCAGCGGTCACTTCTTTGATTTTATAAACCTATCCACAACAACATCCAATTCCGGCATTCTCACAAGATCATACGTTACAGTATTTTTCGCATCTTTCAATATCGTATACCAATGACCGTCAGTTGTGTTTCTCCAGGTAATTACATTCGAATATTTAAGCGTATCATTTTTTAAAATGATCTCTTTTTCTGTAACAGCAGAGAGCATCCAATTCACTGAATCCTTTGCGCCAAGATAAATATTTCCACTATGAACATTTAAGGGAGATCCTGCTTTTACAAGAGTATCCGTTCCACTAATTTCGATACTATAATTCATGAGTAAAGTATCATTGAGCTTTCGCCATGCTTCATAAAATGGTTTATTCCCATATTCACCCTTCCAACACCCTACAAGCCATTGCATTTTTTTAAAGTCAGTTACATGATTGTGTGAAGTTTTTTGTTGGTCCGAAGTTTTCTTCTCATTTTGATTGCATGCAGCAATTCCCATGATGAGCAATATGCCGGAAAAAAATAGTCTTATCATTTTTGTTTTTTATATGCCCGGAAAATAAGCAAATCTGTAGTAATTGATTTCGAAAAAGAATTGTAAAATCAGGCAACACCATGTTCGAATTCTCCGAGCCCCTGCCTTATAATTTCGAAATCATCCGAGCTGCAATCAACAATGGTGGATGGTATGGTACCACCCGCACCGCCATCGATCACGAGATCAACTAGTGAAGAAAATTTCTCATGTATTATCTCAGGATCAGTATATTCTTCCACCATGTCACTGGGAAGGGATGTACTTAACAAGGGATTGCCTAATTCGGCAAGAATTTCCTGGCAGATCCGGTTATCCGGTATACGAAGACCAATCGTTTCTTTTTTACTCTTCAGTATTTTTGGAACTTGTTTACTCGCGGGTAAAATAAAAGTATATGGCCCTGGTAAGTAATGTTTTAAGATTCGATAAAGTGGAGTATCAATACTTTTAGTATAATCACTTAGGTGACTTAGGTCGCGGCAAATAAATGAAAGCTGGGCTTTTTGAGGATCAACATTTTTAATCCTGCATATCCGCTCAACAGCTTTGTGTTGCGAGATATCGCAACCGAGCCCATAAATCGTATCTGTTGGGTAAATAATCACCCCTCCGTTTTTAAGACAGGCCACCACTTGCCGGATCAGCCTCAGTTGCGGCGTTTGCGGGTGAATATGAATGAGCATGGAAGAAATTTTAGCATCTGATAAATTATTTTTTTTAAGGTATAATCCTGCAAACTTATAAATCGGCTACATTTGCACAGTTTTTCAAAAATCAACAATAAGCTTCACTCAAAAAAAAGAAATGTCAATAATTACTTTAGGTTCAATGGCCTTTGATGCAATTGAGACTCCATTTGGCAAGATAGATCGCATCGTGGGTGGTTCTGCCATCTATGTTGCTTATGCGGCCAGCCACTTCACCACTCCTATTCAACAAATATCTATTATTGGGAATGATTTTCCTCAGGAAGAACTAGATGAACTGGAAAGTAGGGGTGTACAATTAGTTGGCGTGGAAAGAGTGCCTGATAAAAAATCTTTTTTCTGGAGCGGGCGTTATCACCTCGACATGAATACCAGGGATACCTTGATCACCGATTTAAATGTACTGGCAGATTTTAATCCGGTTGTGCCCGAAAGTTACCAGGGTTCTGAATTCCTCATGCTTGGAAACCTTATGCCAAGCCTCCAGATCAGTGTAATAAAACAACTCAGAAAGCGACCAAAACTTATTGTGCTCGATACCATGAATTTTTGGATGGATACCGCCCTCGACAGTTTAAAAGAAGCGCTTACCATGATTGATGTTTTGATGATAAATGATAGTGAAGCAAGATTTTTGAGTGGAGAATTTTCGTTAGTGAAGGCGGCTAAGAAAATAATTGATATGGGACCTAAATACCTGATCATAAAAAAGGGCGAACATGGCGCATTGCTATTTCATGAGAACCACGTATTTTTTGCTCCTGCTTTGCCATTAGAAGATGTATTCGATCCCACAGGTGCTGGCGATAGTTTTGCCGGAGGTTTTATAGGGCACCTCGCACGTACTAAAGACAAAAGTTTTGAAAATATGAAAACCGCGATCATCGTTGGATCTGCAATGGCTAGTTTCTGCGTTGAAAAATTCGGACCAGAGCGATTGAAAGAAGTTACTAAAGAAGATATTGATATCCGGCTGTCTGAGTTTGTTCAATTGGTGAATTTCGATATTGATTTGGTGGGGTAGGATTTTGAATCACTAAGTCACAATGAATCACTAAAAAAGTCAATAACTTAAATATTTGCGGTTCTTTGCGCCTTCATGAATTCGTGGTTCAAAATTAAAACCTCCTGGCCAAAACAATCGTATTCTTAAATTGCTTTCTCTTCCCCTTAAGATCGAATATCTCTGTAAGAATAACATAAATACCCACATTTAGCTTCTGACTTTTTTCTCCCAAACCATCCCAGCGATAACTTCCTTTCTGGCTGCTGAGCGCGCTTCGCTGTACATAACGTACAGGCCTGCCCGAAGCATCAAAGATGGTAATTTTTGCCACATAACCCGACTCTGGAAAACTGTAACTAATAGTTGCAAAATCATCCATCCCATCATTATCCGGGGAAACAATTTCGGGAGTCACAAGGATGTCACCCTGTACCTGCAGATCAAGCCTGAATTGGGAATTTACATAACCCGGCGTACCATAGCCTGCAGAAGTTGCGGCTGAATGAAAATTCTCTTTGTTCTGAGTTGCAGCATTGTAGTCAATCCGTTCCAGCGAAACACCTTCACGATTATCAATTAGCGCAAAATGCCATTTTTGATCATACTTTAATTCATCTACCACATTTCCCTGGACGTTTAATAGTACCACTGTGCCTTTGTCATCAGGAAATGAAGGCATGTTGGTCAACATGAGGAATGCATCAGGATTCTTGATGATGAATTGTTGTTTGATTGTGCCCGGTTCTTCAGTGAGTACCATAAATTCACCAGGAAAGAGTGAAAGGCTTTCTGCAGAGAGCTGGCGAATACTCCCCAGTACATTTGTGCTGCTTCGGTTCGCTATTGATAATTGCTTGAGGTCAATAATCTTATTCGACCGGTTGTAGATCTCTACATAATCAACCTGTGTTGGTTTGGGATTAAATAAAACTTCGTTAATGATAACATCAAAACTATCTGCTACAGAAGTAAGCCCTACCCTGGAAGTATTTTTTGAACTTATGCTGTTATTCTTACAATCTGTTACAGCAGTCACAGTCACAGTATAAACCTTATTCCTCTGCAATGGTGAAGTAAGACGAAGGTTTACCCTGTCGAATAATGGAGCCAGCGGAGTTACTGATTGTGGATTGCCAAGGCCATCGCTAATGAGGTAATTATTTACAACTGATGCTTTGAGGCTATCAAGCGGCTCATCAAAAATCAAGGTAATATTCACACTATCTGTTGCGGTTGCACGAATTAATTGAGGAGGAGCCTGGTCTGTATTCGTACCATCGACTGAATTCTTTTTGCCTGGAGTACCACCACTGAGATTAACACTGGCTTTCCAGTTAATAAAACCGCTGCAAGGATTTTTTGTATCGATCATTTCAAGTGTCCAACCGCCATCTTTTTTCAACTGGTTCTGATACCAATCAATAGAATATTTTACTGCATGAATAGTTTTACCCTGGGCATTTGTTATGGAAAGCTGGTCTCCATCATTATCAAGAGAGGGGAAACTTGTGACTGTAATTGTTGGCCCAAATACGGATAGAGCAGGTACAGCGCTGCCGGTACAAACGATAATGAAACTATCCGGTTTTAAAATAAAATTAGGCATGCCTCCACTCTGCCCGGTTGGCTTTCCAATTCTCCAGCCCTGTAAGTTTATGGCAAATGCGGAAGTATTTTTCAGTTCAATCCACTCTGCGTTAGGTAAACCTTGCAGCGGAGTTGGGTCAGCCATGATCTCATCGATTACAACATCAAATTGTTGTGGTGTGTAAAAACTAAAAGTAGTAACTCCATTTACAATAGCATTTCCTGCTAGGTCTTTAACTCCATTTATTGTTAACTGGTTGTTTGTACCATTCGGGAAATTAGCAACAAAATTAAGGTGAACCAATGAGGTATTCCCGACATCACGCACTGCAGAAGATGGAGAGCCAATCCCATTATTTACCACGTAATTCAAAATAACCTGGCTACTTGCAAGATCGAGAGGTTCATTGAATAATACATCAACGGTATTTACTGATGTAGCAATGGCCGATTGAATTATAGGTGGAGTTAAATCAGGGGTATACGCTTTGATTTCTATATCATCAAAATAATGAAGTTTATGAAATGAAGCAGTGCTTTGACGAACCAGGATGCTAAAAAAAGCGGAACTGGTAAATGTAGCATCCGCAACCGAACCTTCACTCGTGTATGTACTGCCGATACCAGTTAGATCGCGCGAAAGCGTCCATTGGTTTGTTGCAGTTCTAATCACCCGAACTCGTACAACACTATTACTGGTATTGAGCGAAGCATTAACACCATCAATTATCTTTGTCACCGAACCTCCGGCGTCTTTGCGATATAAACTTATTTCATCATCAGTATTTCCCAACCGCACAAAATATCCGGTGGTTGTGCTCAGCGTTACATCACTGGCCGAAGCAGTAAGGAATACATCAACATAGTTAGAGCCGGAAGTGGAAAACTGTAACTGGCAATAAAAATCCCATTGGGTCGCGCTGGCTAATGTATTAGTTGTACTCAGATAGAATGCAGAATTTATCGTTGTATTATTACTCTGTAATTGAAGGGAAGGATTTACAATCCAATCTGCGGCAATACCTACCCAGGCTGGATTACTGGTGAAATTTCCATCGGTGAAATTTTCTGTTAGCTGGGCCCTGGAATTAAGCCCGGCAAAAGATATTAAAATTATCAGCAGAAGGTTTTTACACATAATTCTCAATCGTTGTTTTTAAAGATAGCAACTTTAGAATAAGCATAAAAAAATTACATTTGCATCCGGTTTTATATTTAATCATATTGATTAGTAGAATAAATAAATAAAATATAAATGAAAATCGCAGTTGTCGGTGCTACCGGCCTAGTAGGCAGCAAGATGTTGCAAGTCCTGGCAGAACGGAATTTCCCGGTTGATGAATTATTTCCAGTGGCTTCAGTTAAAAGCCTGGGTAAAGAGATTGATTTTAAGGGGAAAAAATATAAGATTGTTTCAGCAGAGGAAGCTATCGCGGCTAAGCCGGATATCGCTCTTTTTTCGGCTGGCGGAAGTACATCATTGGAGCTAGCTCCTAAATTTGCCGAAGCAGGCATCACTGTCATCGATAACTCATCTGCATGGCGCATGGATCCGAAGATCAAATTGGTAGTACCGGAGGTTAATGCTGAAGTGATCACTCGTAATGACAAGATAATTGCCAACCCAAATTGTTCAACGATTCAATTGGTGATGGTCCTTCAACCTTTACACAAAAAATATGGTATAAAAAGAGTTGTGGTCTCCACATACCAAAGTGTTACAGGAACGGGGGTAAAAGCAGTGGCACAATTGATCAATGAACGAAATAGTGTGGAAGGTGAAATGGCGTACAAATACAAGATCGACATGAATGCTATTCCACAAATTGATGTTTTCATGGAAAATGGTTATACGAAGGAAGAGATGAAAATGGTTCATGAAACTAAGAAGATCATGGGTGATGATAGCATTCGGGTAACGGCTACCACTGTACGCATTCCGGTGATGGGTGGACACAGTGAAAGCGTGAACATCGAGTTTGAAAAAGATTTTGAGCTGGATGAAGTAAGGCAATTGCTCTCTGCCACACCCGGCATAGTGGTCCAGGACGATATCGCAAATTTTATTTACCCGATGCCACTGACTGCACATGATAAAGATGAAACTTTTGTTGGCAGGATACGCAGGGATGAAACACAGGCTAATACCCTTAATTGCTGGATCGTGAGCGATAATTTACGTAAAGGTGCTGCAACTAATGCCATACAGATCGCTGAGTACATAAATGAACATAAGCTTTACTAAGACAGGTTCAAAAGGTTTAAGAGGTTCAAAAGGTTTTTTAATGAAGGCGGTGCTTTAACCTCTTTAACCTCTTGAACCTCTTGAACCTCTTAAACCTCTTGAACCTCTTAAACCTTTTATTCCATCGCCCTGTTCAAAAAGTCAATGAGCGGCTTAAGGGCTTTAAAAGCTGCGATCGTTTTGGTTTTCAAATCACGGGAACTGAGCTCCTTATCACTAAACGGTTTAGACGCGACAAAGCTCTTGTGTTTGAGGTATTCAGCTGCAGGGTTATCTTTATCATATCCCTTAGGAATATTTACAAGCTTCATTCCTTCCTCAATATCAAATTTGCCATAGTGCTTTTTGAAATCCTTGTTGTTGATAATTTTTTTGAACTCATCAAAAGAATAATCAATTTCCTGCCTGATCTTTTTCAATTCAGCGGCCTCTGGCATCCAGAGCCCTCCACCGGCAAAGCTTGCTCCCCCTGGTTCAAGATGAAAATAATACCCGGCAAAAATTGATTTTTTCCCGCCACGGTTAATACTCGCCCCCATGTTGGTTTTGTATGGCGTTTTATCATTTGAGAACCGGATATCACGGTTAAGGCGAAACGTAGCCTTCTTTGCTTCCTGCCCTTTTATGCCTGCATCAAATTTCCAGGTTTCACCAATTAAAGTGGAAATGAAATTTTCAAAATCATCCTTCCCCTGGATATAGCTACTCCTGTTGGCTTCCAGCCACTCTTTATTATTATTTTTTCGGAGATCTTGCAGAAACTTAATAGTGCGAGCTTGCAACATAGACTATGATCAAATTTTAATGAGGCTTTCGAAGGTAAATTATCGCAATTAAAGTGAGGCATTTTTCAATAAATGCCTCAATCCAACTCTTAAATAGAAGGAATGATGGAGATGAATAATCAACTCAGTTACTAAATCTTTGGCTGACCAGTATTTTGAGAAATGGAGAATTCCTGATTTTTGAAAACTTCCTTATCACCCCTAAACTCTGTGTTTCTCGCTGAACCTGGGTCTACTTTACCCTGCTCCAGTTCTCACCACTTTTTATCCTGTAAAGAGTCATTTCGCTCACCTTATACCTTTCAGCTATCTGCTTATATGTTAGCTTGCGTTTTGGATTCTTGAGCTGGTCTTTGATTGTCTTCACCTGTGTAGCCGTTAGTTTAAGCCCAACAGTTCTTGAGTTCTGAATTTTTTTGTAAGCAATTTTCTCAGGACTATCCTGTTGATGATCACTTACTTCTTCCTGGGTTGCCCACCTTAAATTCTTAAAATGATTATCTGTTTTTTTATGATTTAAGTGGATAACGAACTTGTGCTTGGGCGATTTTTTTGTTGAAAACAAGCGTGCGATCTCCCGGTGCAGGTATATGGTACCGTTACTATCTTCAATGTGAAGATTCAACGTCCTGTATCCTGAGGTAATAGAACCATTCAATAATTTTCCGTCTTTAATGGGATCGTCAAAATAGCTTGCAGCGCGGCCATGGGAAGAAATTGCGTATTTTTTACGGAGCTGCTTCCATCCGGGAAACTGGAGTTGTTTCCATGATTCACCTGGATTTTTTTTGATCATAAATTAAGGGTTTGATATAAAGTTACAAAACTAAGTTTGTAACATTTTTAAAAATTCTGCTTCATTCAAAATTTTAATCCCTAATTTTTTTGCTTTGTCAAGTTTGCTTCCCGCTTCTTCACCCGCCACTAAATAACTTAACTTATTGCTTACCCCGCTTAACAACTTTCCTCCATTGCTTTCCACCAAAGCTTCGGCCACAGTTCGCTTAAGCTGGGGCAAGGTTCCTGTAAATAAAAACGTGCTTCCTGATAGTACCCCGTTGCTTACTTCCTGTTTTCGTCTATGCGAGAGATTTACCCCAATTTTTTCCAGTTCTTCCAGCATCTGAATATTATCCTTGTTGATGAAAAACTGTTGAATACTTGCAGCTACTTTTACGCCCACATCATCCATGCCCTGCAATTGTTCAATATTAAAGTTTCTAAAATCAAGCAGGTAATCAACAGCATTTGCCAATACTTTAGCCGTAGTTTCTCCTACGTAACGTATACCCAACGCAAATATCAGCCTGTTGAGCGGTTGCTTCTTTGAAGCTTCTATAGCTGCCTGCAAATTCTCTATCGATTTTTTCCCAAAACCTTCAAGACCGGATATCTTATTAAAATCCAGGGTGTAGATACCCGGCACATCTTTTAAAAAACCAAGCTCATAGAACTTCCTGACGTTTGCTTCACCAAAACTTTTAATGTCCATCGCATCCTTACTTACAAAATGGATCATGCGTTCTACAACCTGGGCTTCGCAATTAATATTCACACAGCGCCATACAGCTTCTTCTTCTGGTTTTGCCAGGGCATCATGGCAAACGGGGCATTTTTTTGGGAAAACAATTATTTCTTCGGAACCATCTCTTAATTCAACCAATGGTTTTACAATGTAGGGAATAACATCGCCAGCCCGTTCCACTAAAACAGTGTCGCCTATCCGCAGATCCTTCTCTCTTACAACATCTTCATTAAATAAAGAGATAGAGCTCACCGTAACACCTCCGATTGGCACAGGATCAATCTTTGCAACCGGTGTTACAGAACCGGTACGGCCAACCTGGAATTCAACTTTTCTTAATTTGCTCGTCCCCTGTCTTGCTTTAAATTTATATGCAATCGCCCACCGGGGATGATGGGTGGTGCTTCCCATTTCGGATTGCAATGCAACTTCATTCACTTTTATTACCATGCCATCGATTTCATAAGGCAGGTCATCCCGGTGTTGTTCAAAATCGAGGCAACAATCTATTACCGCCTGGATGCCAATCACGACTTTCTTCTCTCTTTCCGGACTCTTGAATCCAAGCTTCCATAATAACTCGAGCGATTTGGCATGTGTTGAGAGGGCGCCTCTTTCCCTGGCATCATCATCCTTACTTTCTACATAACTTATGTGGTAAAGTATTGCTTCCAGATTACGGCGACTTACTTCTTTTGGATCTTTGAGCCTAAGAGAGCCCGCTGCTGCATTGCGGGCGTTAGCCAATGGTGGAAGACCTTGTTCGGCCAGGAGCTGGTTGTATGCGCGGAAGCTGTTTTTATTCATCATAACTTCACCGCGTATCTCTATGCGGTCAAGGTGATATGTTGAAAATTTTGCGGAAAGCGGGATACTTCTTACCTGCTTCATATTACTGGTGATGTCATCGCCTTCAACACCATCACCTCTGGTGGCTGCACGAACAAGCATGTCATTTTCATAAATTACAGAAATACTTGCACCATCAAACTTTGGCTCAACACTATATTCAATCTCATCCAAACCTGTGAGCTTGCAAGCCCGTTGATCCCAGTCGGTAAGATCAGAGGCATTGTAACTATTCTCCAGGCTAAGCATGGAAACCAGGTGCTTCACAGTAACGAAATCTTTATTGAGGCTACTTCCTACCCTCTGGGTTGGAGAATCTTTCGTGATTAGTTCCGGATTGCCAACTTCCAATTTTTCCAGTGCTTTGAAAAGCTTGTCATATTCTTCATCGCTAATCAGCGGGTCATTGAGAACATAATACCGATGTTCATGAAATCGCAATACATCCCGCAGCTCTTTTATATCTGCTACCTTAATGAGTTGTTGCTTTGTAACTTCCTGTAATGCTTTCACCTGTTCTTTCGAATACATTTTTATTGTTTGGGGTAAAAATAGGGAGAAGTTTTTTTTAAGAGAAACCCGGATAATCTTATTTCGAATTATTAGTTACTGAGCTTTCATGGGGCTGACCAAAAAGTAAAAATATTTTTTTTCAATTTGTGATTCTTTAAATCAAAATGAAATAATCAGAAGAATAAAAAAATTCAAGGTAGCAATTTGGCAATCCTTGGATTTTATCAAATTGAAAAACTGTCAAAATTACTATTTAGTTAGCCCCATCTTGTTTGAGGAAGAATAATTTAATTATTATCAGGAAAATGTGGGCAGATTGATTCCATGGCAATCTTTCTTATATTTCAATGGCCTCCAATCAATTTTCCTATTGCGATCTCAATCAATGTGTGTAATTTACACGTTAAATCGATTGATCATGCGAAGAGTAGTCCTGTTCCTATTTGTTTTATTTTACTCACTGCATTCTTCTGCGCAACTTTTGCAATGGACTCCTTCTTTCATAGTTGAAAGCAGTGACCCGGTAGTTATAACAGTTGATGCAACTAAAGGGAACCAGGGACTGCTGAATTATTCCCCTACCTCGGATGTATACATACATACTGGTGTTATAACAAATCTGAGTACAACACCTTCTGATTGGAGGTATGTGAAATTCAGTCAAAACTTCAATCAGCCAAACACTGCATTGCAAGCCACTCCCGCCGGAACAAATAAATGGACATTCACTATTCCCGGTGGGCTGCGAGCATACTATGGACTTACTAATCCTGCTGAACAAATCCTCAAAATTGCTCTCCTATTTAGAAATGGAGCTGGTACTAAGGTTCAGCGCAATACGGATGGCAGCGATATGTATATTCCCATTTATACAACAGCCCTTGCCGTTAGGTTCACGTTACCATTAACCCAGCCAATGTTTACCCCCATTCCTGAAACTATAACAAAGAATGTGGGCGACAATATAGCAATAACTGCGATTGCTAATAAGGCATCTACCATGAAGATCTATCTGAATGGCACAGTTGTACAAACGGCGAGCAATGTAACTACTATCAGTGCAAATCCTACGCTTACAATATCCGGAAGCAACCAGGTGGTAGCAGAAGCAAATGATGGCACAACAACGAAAACAGATACCATTCGTTTTTTTGTAGCAAGTCCCATAAACATTGCTGCATTACCGGCAGGTGTGAAACAGGGTATAAATTATGAAGCAGGCAATACTGCAGCTACACTTGTATTATATGCCCCAAATAAAGCAAGGATTTCCGTGATTGGCGATCTGCCAGGTAGCAATTGGATCGAGCAATCTTCCTACCAGATGAACAAAACTCCTGATGGAAATATTTGGTGGCTACGTATCACAGGATTAACGCCCGGTACAGAGTACAGTTACCAATACCTTGTAGATGGCACATTAAAAGTTGGAGACCCATATAGTGAAAAAATTCAGGATCCATTTGCGGATGGCAGCATTACTGCTGTCACATATCCGTCATTGAAACCATACCCCACAGGGCAAACAAGTGGTATGGTAAGTATACTTCAGACTGCCGAACCCGCTTATACCTGGGCCAATAATACTTTCACGAGGCCGGATAAACGAAGTTTACTGGTTTATGAACTACTTGTTAGAGATTTTATTGCAACCCATGACTGGAATACTTTGAGGGATACTTTAGCTTATCTCAAAAATCTTGGCATCAATACAATTGAGATTATGCCATTCAACGAGTTTGAAGGCAACCTGAGTTGGGGATATAATCCTGACTTTTTCTTTGCGCCCGATAAATATTATGGGCCAAAAAACAGTTTGAAAAGATTTATTGATTCCTGTCACGGAAAGGGTATGGCGGTGGTTATGGACATTGCGTTAAACCACCAGTTTGGATTATCACCCATGGTTCAATTATATTTTGATGGAGCAAATAATCAGCCTGCTGCGAATAGCCCATGGTTCAACCAGCAGCCCACTCATCCATTTAACGTGGGATATGATATGAATCATGAGAGCCTGGCGACGCGTTATTATACTAGCCGGGTAGTAGAGCACTGGCTTACGGAATACAAGATCGATGGATTCCGGTTTGACCTTTCTAAAGGTTTCACGCAGGTAAACTCCGGGAACAATGTGGGTCTTTGGGGACAATATGATGCAAGCCGGGTAGCCATCTGGAAACGGTATTATGATACCGTTCAGCTTAAATCACCCGGCTCCTACGCAATCCTTGAACATTTCGCAGATAATGCTGAGGAGATTGAATTATCAAACTATGGCATGTTGCTATGGGGAAATAATACATACAATTTTGCCGAAGCATCGAGAGGAGCCCTGGCAAATTCAAATTTTGAAGGAGCCATTCATACAGTACGCAACTGGCCTAACCCACATCTTGTTAGTTATATGGAGAGCCACGATGAAGAGAGAATGATGTATATAAACCTACAATCAGGCAATTCCAGTGGGTCGTATAATATAAGAGACCTCAACACTGCTTTGCTCCGGTCTGAAATGAGTGCGGCTTTTTTCCTCAACATTCCAGGTCCTAAAATGATCTGGCAATTTGGCGAATTAGGTTATGATTTTTCCATAAATCATTGCCCCAATGGAACAGTTAATAACAATTGCCGCACTGATGTAAAACCAATCAGGTGGGATTACCTTCAAAATATTCAGCGGCAACGACTAAGGGATGTATACAGCAGGCTCCTGGCGCTTCGAAGGCATCCCTTGTTCAGAAATGGTTTTATTTCAAATCGCGTAACCCGCAACCTGAATGGAGCATTTAAATGGCTGCAGGTAACTACCGATACATCTAATATATGTGTAGTTGGAAATTTTGATGTTAATGTGACATCGGGCACAGTCACTTTCCAGAATGCAGGCACATGGTATGATTACCTCACCGGAGCAACCATCAGCGCTACGGGCAGTCCTCAAAATATAAATCTCAATGCAGGCGAGTACCACGTGTATGTAAATAGAAACGTAACTAATGCAGTAACCACTCCAGTCATTGAATTTACGATCAAAGATGGCCTGGGAATCGGCGTTTACCCTAACCCGGTATTAAACCGACAGTTCAATCTTAAATATTCAGTACCAGCATCAGGAAAGGTCAGTATCGATTTGATCAACGCCTCGGGACAGGTTGTAAAGAATTTGTTCAGTGCTTTTAAAATAAAAGGAAAATATGATTTGCAGGTGCCATTGAAATCATCTTTATCATTTGGAACTTATACGCTCAGGATTAGTCAGAACGGGAAATCTGGTAATACCCAGGCCATAGTACAATAGTTTTAAACCTTAAAACGATTAAATTTTGATGACAGAAAGTGTTATTCAGGCAGATATATCCAAAAACGTGAAGACATTAAAAACCATTCAATCAGAAGTTCAGAGCACCAACAAAGTTGCTTTATCTGTGGATTGCGTGATCTTTGGCTTTGACGAAAACAAGTTGAAAGTTCTCCTTATCAGATCTGATCTTAGAAAATTCCTTGATAAATGGTCCTTACTTGGAGACCTTGTAAAACCAGAAGAAGAGTTGGACGGTGCCGCTTACCGGATTCTGAAACAGCGCACCGGCCTTGATGACGTTTACCTTGAACAAGTACAATCTTTCGGTGCCGTAAACCGGCATCCCGCAGGAAGAGTTGTAACTGTTGCCTATTGTTCGTTGATCAATATTCAGCACCACAAACTGCGGAATCTCGATAATGAATTGCATTGGCACGAGGTGGAAGGCATAACGGAGATGGCTTTTGATCATAAGCAGATCTTTGATACCTGCTATGAGCGCCTGCAAAAGCGGGTGCAGGAACATCCGCTTGGCTTCAGCCTTTTGCCGAATAAATTTTCTTTGCGTGAGCTTCAGAATCTCTATGAAGCAATACTTGGGATCAAACTTGACAGGAGGAATTTCCGAAAAAAATTCTTTGCAATGGATTTCCTGGTTGATTTACAGGAAACCGAACAAAATGTCCCTCACCGACCAGGAAAGCTCTATAAGTTTGATTACGTCAAGTATGAACTCAAAAAGAAGAAGTGGGCAGGAATTGATTTTTAGTTGTAGCAGCGTTTCACCTGTTTGTCTTGCCTTAGTAATATTCCTAGATTTTATTTAACAAAAATTTTATATACCAATTTAATAACTTAAATTGTGTACAAAATACACATTAACCAATAACGATTAAAGCTTGCATATGACTAAAACTCCTCAGAAGGTCTCCAAACAGCTTATGCTATGGATGGTCTTCTCCATTTTTTCCTTAACTGCATTTTCACAGACAAATATTACAGGGAAAGTCATTGATGCCAATGGCACGATTGTACCAAATGCAACAATTACAGTAAAGGGTACACGAATTGCAGCCAGGACAAGTGATAATGGAACTTATTCAATCAGTGCACCAGCTAATGGCACACTTGTCGTTTCTTCTGTGGGCTTTTCCAGCATGGAGATACCTGTAAATGGGAAGTCTAGTATTGATTTTACAATGATTCAGAACAATGCACAACTAAGCGAAGTTGTAGTAGTTGCTTACGGTTCCCGCAAGAGAGGTGATTTGACAGGTGCGGTAACTTCTGTTTCAGCAAAAGATTTTCAAAAAGGATTTATTCCTTCTTCAGAACAATTACTACAGGGCAAAGTTTCGGGTTTGCAGATTACTTCAGGTGGTGGTTCAGCAGGAGGTGGTAGTAAGATCCGGATCAGGGGTGGCGCTTCACTAAATGCAAGTAATGACCCACTGATAGTTATAGATGGTGTACCTGTTGAAAGTAATGGTATTGCAGGTTCTGCGAATCTCTTAAATACGATTAATCCAAATGACATTGAGTCAATCAGTGTTTTGAAAGACGCTTCTGCTACGGCTTTGTATGGTTCAAGGGCATCTAACGGTGTATTGATTGTTACGACTAAGAAAGGAGTTCGAGGAAGGGTAAAGTACAACTTTAATACCCAGGTTTCACTTGGAGATGTTGCCAAAACTGTAGATGTGCTTACTGCGGATGAATTGAGATCAATCATCATTGCTGATGCTACCGCTACCGGTAGTAACATTTATAAGAACCTGCTGGGTACATCCAAGACAGATTGGCAAAACCAGATTTATCAGAAAGCACTTGGCCTGGATAACAACATAAGTGCAAGTGGAAGCATTGGCAAGTTACCTTTCCGCGCTTCACTGGGCTATCTTAATCAGCATGGAATTTTGAGGACTGATAAATTTGGTCGCATTTCAACTGCTTTAAATTTATCACCAAAATTTTTGAATGAGCATTTATCCTTAAACCTGAATTTCAAATATAGCAGAACAAAAAACACATTTGCAGATGGTGGTGCGATAGGCTCTGCGGTTTCTTTCGATCCTACTCAACCCATAAAAGCAAATAATAAATATGGTGGGTATTATGAATGGCTCCAACCAGACCAGACACCAATCGATCTTTCCACCAGGAATCCATTGGCATTATTAAATCTAAGAAATAATAAATCAGATGTAAACAGGATAATAGGTAATGTGCAACTGGATTATAAATTACATTTTCTTCCGGACCTTCACCTGTTGTTGAACTTTGGAATGGACAGAGCCAGGGGTGAAGGAAATGATAACATCGATTCTCTATTGGCTACAAATTATAAAAATGGCGGCAGAAGAAGTTATTATCAGCAAGAAAAAATGAATAGCCTATTTGATGTACAATTTCTCTATGCTAAATCCCTGCCATCTATCAATAGTAAATTTGATATCCTTGCAGGTCATAGTTATCAGGATTTTTACACCAATGTTTGGAACTATCCTTCATTCAGCTACCGGAAAATTGCAGATGCAACAAAGCCGCTGAAAAAAGATACAATTGCAGGTTCTGAACCCACTTTCCTCAGAGATAAACCACAATACCGTCTCGAATCTTATTTCTCAAGGTTAAACTTTAGTATAGCCGACAAATATTTATTAACTGCTTCTTTAAGAAGAGATGCAAGTTCGAAATTCTCGCCTGATACCCGGGTAGGTTATTTTCCCGCGTTTGCGGCAGCCTGGAAATTAAAGGATGAATTCTTTAGGAACACAAACCTTATTACTGATTTGAAATTACGCTTAGGCTGGGGTATTACTGGTCAGCAGGATGGGATTGGGTATTATAGTTATTTAACCCGCTATACACGAAGTAACTCTGGGGCACAGTACCAGTTTGGAGATACCTATTATAGTTTTCTTCGTCCGGAAGGATATGACGCTTCTGTAAAATGGGAAACAACAACTACAAGCAATATCGGTATGGATTTCGGTTTCTTGGATAACAGGGTTAGCGGCTCTGTTGATGTTTATTTCAAAAAAACAAAAGATTTGTTGAGCGAAGTTCCTGTAGCGCCAGGAGGAAATTTTGTAAATAAGATCACAACTAATGTTGGAAATCTTGAAAACCGCGGTATCGAATTTACAATCAACACCACGCCAATAAAGAAAGCCAACCTATCATGGGATCTGAGCTTTAATATGGCATACAATAAAACAGAAATTACAAATTTGTTGAAACAACAGGATCCTAATTTCCAGGGCATAGATGTTAACGGAATCGGCATTGCAACCGGTAACTTTATTAGCAAGTTTGCTGTTGGCTACGCTCCCTATGCATTCTTTGTGTACAAGCAGATTTATGATAAGAATGATAAACCAATTGAAGGATTGTATGAAGATATGAACCGGGATGGCAAGATCGATGATGCTGATCGTTATCTCTATAAAAAACCTGCTGCTGACGTATTGTTCGGTGCGCATACACAGGTAAGCTATAAGAAATTTAATTTTGGAATGGCGGCTCACGGAATGATTGGTAACTACACTTATAACCAGTACAATGCAGGCAGCGGGATCCTAGGCACTATCAAAAATCCAATCAATTTTATTGGGAATGCCTCCAGGGAATATTTGGCTACAAGATTTGCAAATAATTCTGCTAACCAGTTTCTCTCTGATTATTACATTGAGAATGCATCCTTCTTCAGGCTTGACAACATCAACCTTGGTTACAACGTAGGAAAAATTATGAACAATAAAGCTTCACTTCGTGTATCAGCAAGCATTCAAAATGTAGCAGTCATCACTAAGTATAAAGGCTTAGATCCTGAAAATGCAGGGAATGGGGTTGACGGGAACATTTATCCCCGCCCACGCGTTTACTCTCTGGGTTTCAATTTAGATTTCTAATTAATTCAAAAACTGGTCATATGAAAAATAGAATAATAATACATTTACTCACCGGGTTTTTAGCGGTTTTAGTATTCGCTTCCTGCGCGAAAAAACTGGATCTCTATCCTCCAAATGATCTTACTCCCGCGAATACTTATGCTTCAGCTGCGGGTTATAAAAGCGTATTAGCGAAGGTTTATGGCGGTTTAGCCACAACTGGTAATGCTGGGCCTGCAGGTGCATCGGATATCCAGGGCCTTGATGAAGGATCTCAGTCGCCATTTATCCGCGGTTTTTTCAATTGCCAGGAATTACCAACAGATGAAGCCATTGTTTCATGGGATGACCAGACTATTAAAAGTTTCCATGGCTTAAGCTGGACAAGTTCAGACCCATTCTTATTGGGAATGTATGCAAGGCCGATTTATAATATTACAATAAGCAATGAGTATTTACGGGAAGCAACTGATGAGAAATTATCCTCCAGGGGAATTTCCGGAAATGATGCCAGCGATATTAAGAAGTCCAGGGCTGAAGTTAGATTTTTGCGTGCCTTTAATTATTGGGCAATGATGGACTTATTTGGGAAATCAACTTTCATCACTGAGGCAGATGTGATAGGAACAGCTTTACCAAGGCAAATAAATAGGGCTGAACTTTTTACCTACATCGAAGGAGAACTTAAAGCAATCGATACAGAACTTGCTCCTGCTAAAACAATTGAATATGGCCGTGTTGACCAGGCGGCTGCATGGGCTCTCCTTGCCCGTATTTATTTAAATGCTGCTGTTTATACAGGAACTGCAAGATATGCTGACGCTATCACGTATGCGAAGAAAGTGATTGGTGCAGGATATGTTTTGAGGCCTAATTATCCCAATCTTTTCCTGGCTGATAATGACAAGCAGAAAGATGAATTTATTTATGCAATCAATTGCGATGGATTACGCACACAATCATATGGTAATACTACTTTCTTTGTTCATGCTGCTGCTGGAGATAATCATAATGATTATGGTGTAGGTGGCGGATGGTATGGATACAGAACTACCAGGGCTTTTACTAGTTTATTTTCAGATCTTACCGGTAATACTGATCAACGTGCATTATTCACAAACCTTGCAAATCCTGACATCACTAATGTAGGAATCTTTATGCAGGGTACCCACGTCAGGAAATTCAGAAACATCAGATCCGATGGATTACCGACCAGTGATCCAAGAAGGGATTTTTCTGATGTTGATTTCCCTGTCTTTCGTCTTGCAGAAATGTACCTCATCTATGCTGAAGCTCACCTTCGCGGTGGTGCAGGTGGAGATGCAGTAACTGCATTGGATTATATCAACAAATTACGTGACAGGGCTTATGGAAATACTTCTGGAAGAATAACTGCATTCCCGGTTAACCCTCTGCAATTCGTACTTGATGAGCGTGGACGTGAATTATATTGGGAAGGCCATCGTCGAACAGACCTGATACGTTACGGTTTATTGACCACAGGTACTTATCTATGGCCATGGAAAGGCGGTGTTTCTTCAGGTACAGCTGTTGACCCGAAATATAATCTCTTCCCAATCCCTGCTACAAACAGGACAGCTAACCCAAACCTGGAACAAAACCCTGGATATTAATTTCTAAATTTTTTATATGAAAAGTATATTTAAATCACTGATTCTCTCCTCACTGCTCGCTACTATGCTTTGGTCATGCGAGAAAGACGAGAATAAAGAATATTTTGAAGGAGGTACGGCTCCGGTACTCTCTGCTACAAAAACAGGAACCATCCCTTTGGCTGATGCCACAAAAGGTAATGAAGCGGTAAAAATCTCGTGGACTAATCCGAATTATAAATTCTCAACTGGCCTGAGCTCTCAGAATGTGAGTTATTCAATCGAGATGGATACAACCGGTGCGAATTTTACGAATCCAAAAAGAGTAACCGTTAACGTGAGTGGCGACCTGTCAAAATCTTTTACCCAGGGCGAGCTTAATGATTTTTTGCTGAATACAATGCAATTGAAAGCTGCTGCACCACATAATATTGAAATGAGGGTTAAGTCTTCTCTTATCAATAATTCAGCATTATTATTTTCGAATGTTTTGAAATTTGTTGTAACTCCCTACAAATTACCGCCTAAAGTGGCTGTGCCTACCACTGGTAAATTATTTATCACCGGTGGTGCAACTCCGGGCAGCTGGCAGTGTGGATGTGGAGAAGCGGAATTACTCACACAGAAATTTAATATGATTGGCACAGATACTACATTATTTGAATTGCCAAGTATCACTTTAACCGGTGGCGGGTCTTATCTTCTTCTTCCACAATATGGAAGCTGGAGTGTAAAATTCGGCGGTGTTGGAGGAAACAATTCCAACAATGTTGATGGAGATGATTTTAAGCTTAATGGTAGCGACTTAAAAGCCCCTGCCGTAACAGGCAATTATAAAATCGTAGTAGATTTCCAGAGAGGCAAATTTACAGTAACAAAACTTTAATAGTTTATCCGGCAAGGCCGGCCACATTCAAAAAAATTGATCATGAAACTAACATTTAAAATTTTTTCACTGCTCACACTGGTTGTTGCTTTTGCAGCTTGTGATAAAGTAAGTGACCTTCCTTTTTATGGTGAAGGAAAAGCTCCGGTGATCTCTGCTTCTGCAGCAGTTATCGCTTTCCCACCGGCTGATTCATCTAAACCGGTACTTACACTTTCATGGACTTTTCCTGCGCATGCTACGGATTCGTCCAATATAAAATATGTTATCGAAATCGACAGCACGGGGAGAAATTTTTCAAAAGCAGTTTCGCGTACGGTTGTTGGACAATTGAGTTCTACTTACCTGGCCAAAGAGTTAAATGCAATTCTCCTTGGTTTTGGTTTTGCTTTCAACGTAGCCTATGATGTTGATGTGCGTGTTACTTCTTCTTACTTAAATAATAATGAACGCCTTACTTCAAATACGATTAAGCTAAGGATGACACCTTACAAAATTCCGCCTAAAGTTGCGCCACCTGCATCAGGAAAATTATTCCTTGTTGGAAATGCAACCGGAGGCGGTTGGAATAACCCGGTGCCTGTTCCCTTACAAGAGTTTGCAAAGCTTGATTCGGTTACTTATGCAGGGGTGTTTGATCTTAGTTCCAATGCGGAATACCTGGTCCTTCCCGTGAATGGCGACTGGACTAATAAATATTCAGTTGCGAATAAATCACTTCCCGGTTTAGCGTTAGGCGGCGATTTCGGTTACAATCTTTCTGACAATTTCCCCAGTCCGACTATCCAGGGAAAATATATAATTACTTTAGATTTCCAGGCAGGAAAAACGAGCGTTAAACCATTTGTTGGAACATTACCAACTAACTTATTCATTGTTGGAGATGCAACACCAGGTGGATGGAATAATCCGGTGCCTGAACCGGCTCAAAAATTAACCCGCCTTAACTCAGCTGAGTGGCAGGTTTCTTTAGCTATCGTTGGTGCTAAACAATTTTTATTACTTCCGGTAAATGGCGATTGGTCTAATAAATATGCAGTTGCCGATAATTCTATTGCTGGTCTTTGGAATGGTGGAACTTTTGGCTACAATCTTCCTCAAAACTTCCCTGGACCTCCAACATCGGGAACATACAAAGTGAATGTGAATTTTGTAAATCATAAATTCACTATTAAACCATAATTAAGATTAGAGGATTGTGTGATTAACGGATTATTTTTTTGACTGCCCTCTGAGAGAGGGCGGTTTTGTTTCTATATCTTTTTTTTTCTCTCTTTGTCGCTGCAGAGCAGAAACCAGTTAATTTCATCTAATTATCGTGTAGCATGCACAGCTTTATAATGATTTCTATAATATGGAAAAGGCAAAGATTGCTACCCTCCTGGATATTATTATTCAGATATTTGGGCTGACCCTGGAAGTCCAGGGTTTCACTCGGCGCAGCAACGAAGGAGCTTAATGAAACCGGATCTCCATGGGAGAATGTTACATTTTTGATTACCCGGGAAATCTAATCCAGGGAATAAATTGCATGAATTATGTTTATTAATGGAAGCAATAATAAATCACCTCGCTTATTTATAAAAAATGCCATTGCCATAATGCTTGTACTTGGCATAACTCCAACTTATGCCCAGAAAAAGGAAGGTGTTTTTGTTGATAAGAAAGGGATATTGAGATGGAAAAAAGATAATGCCGAAGCGGCCTTTTTTGGGGTAAATTATACTATTCCCTTTGCTTACGGCTATCGTTCCCATAAAGCTTTGAATGTTGATCTTGAAAAAGCTATCGATGCAGATGTTTATCATATGGCCCGCCTGGGTTTTGACGGATTTCGGGTACATGTATGGGATACAGAAATAACAGACTCTTCAGGAAATTTGTTTGAAAATGATCACCTGCGGCTATTCGATTACCTGGTTATGAAGCTTAAGGAAAGAAACATTAAGATCTTTCTTACACCGCTTGCATATTGGGGAAACGGATACCCGGAAAAGGATGAGAACACCGGTAGTTTTTCGAGCAAGCACAACAAGCAAGAAGTGCTGGTAAATGAAAATGCAATTAAAGCCCAGGAAAATTACCTGCGTCAGTTTCTGAAGCACGTTAACCCATACACGAAACTAACTTATGGAAATGATCCGGATATAATTGCACTGGAAATAAACAATGAACCGAAACATTCTGGGCCTAAAGTAAAAGTAACTGAATATGTAAACCGTATGGTGGAAGCCGTTAGGTTATCAGGATGGATGAAACCAGTCTTTTACAACATCAGCGAATCTCCTGCTTATGCCGATGCCGTTTCGATTTCCAAAATTGATGGCGTGAGTTTTCAATGGTATCCAACAGGACTTGTTGCCAACCGGGAGATCAGCGGCAACTATCTTCCGCATGTTGACAAATATCGTATACCCTTCGGCGATACTATCCCTGCATTTTCCAACAAGGCCAGGATGGTTTATGAATTTGATGCGGGTGATGTTTTGCAATCATATATGTATCCTGCTATGGCTCGTAGTTTCCGTGAAGCAGGCATGCAATGGGCAACTCAATTTGCTTATGATCCAATGGCAACCGCTTATGCAAATACAGAATACCAAACGCATTACTTAAACCTTGCCTATACTCCATCCAAGGCTATCAGTTTGTTAATCGCTTCCAAAGCATTCCATCGGTTGCAATTGTTTAAATCTTATGGGACTTATCCGGCTGATACTTTATTTGATCAGTTCAGGGTTAGCTATATGGAGTCATTAAGCGAGATGAATTCCGGCAGTGAATTTTATTATTCAAATTCAACGAGCACGAAGCCGGTAGATGCAAAAAGGCTTGACCATATTGCTGGTGTCGGAAATTCTCCCATCGTTGAATATGAGGGTTCAGGAGCATATTTCCTTGACAGGCAGGTAGATGGTTCATGGAGGCTCGAGGTTATGCCTGATGCAGTTAATGTACTCGATCCATTTGAGAAGGCATCCTTAAAAAAGCAAGTGACGATCATAAAATGGAATCCCCGTAAAATGTCAGTTCGATTGCCTGGTATGGAAGAAAAATTTTCTGTAATTGCGCTGGATAAAGGGAACGATTATTCTACGGTTTCCATTGGAGGAAAATTCACCATCATGCCAGGCAGTTATATTTTGAAAACAACAGAAAACACAAAAGCAAATACCGGTAGTATGGGAAAGCCTGCGAATATAAAGCTTCATGAATTTGTGGCACCACAGCCAACACCTGGAATTTTCTTTCATCATTTGCCTTTTCCGGAATTTACAGTGGGTAAAGCATTTGATATTAAATGCAAAATTGCCGGAGTAGATAGCAATGCTTCAATTAACCTTGAGTTGCAAAATTCCTCCGGAAAGTGGAAGACCATAAAGTTTATAAAAATTAGTGGAGATGATTATTCCGCAGAGATATCCGCAGATATGCTTACACCTGGAGTAGTCAATTACCGCATATTGATTCAGAATGACAAAGAGCAAATTGTATTTCCCGGAGGCCATAAAGGTGATCCATTTGCCTGGGATAATTTTAAAAAGGAAACATACCAAAGCTATGTGACATCTGCATTTACGCCAATCGAATTATTCAATGCGAATACTGACAGGCACAAACTCAATATATATAACCCCGACTGGAGAAATAATTCTCTTGAATACATCACATCAAACAGGCCAAATCAATTGGTCATGAAAATCAATGCAAAAAATTTAAAGCCACAGGAAATGTTTGGATGGCAATTTTATTTTGGAGACAAAGTAAGGGGAAGACTTTCTGAGCTTAAAGATTTTCATTCAATCAGTTTGCGGGGGAGCAATGCCGGATCCGGTACTCAAAGAATAAAATTTAGCCTGATTACTAAAAATGGTGCGGCGTTTTCAAAATGGATTGAGGTAGGACAGGGGTTTCAGGATATTAACATTGCGATTAGTTCCCTTATGCCTGATTCTTCATTATTACTTCCACGGGCTTATCCCGGCTTTCAGCCCTTATGGATAAAAGTGGAAAATGGAAAATTGCCGGATATCCGGGATGCAGAAAAAATCGAGATACTTGTATTCCCGAATCCCGGAAGCGGCAGTTCGGAGAAGCCAGTGAATGTGGAGATTGAAACTATTTGGTTGAATAAATTTGTATAGTGCGTTTATCCCTGGGCGTTAAATATGGGTATTGTCTTTGAATTAATCTTTTATCGGTAAAAGATGAAGCAAGGGCTTGTGGTTTGATGTCAATCCTTCAAACTTATAAGGACTGAGAAAGGTTAGTTCTCACATCTCCTCAGCAGCCCTTGCT
>JBKJPO010000157.1:0-3274 GCA_046595095.1 Chitinophagaceae bacterium | reverse complement strand
TCACGCAATGAGCGTCTGAAAGAAAGCAGGCTTGAACTTGCAGAGAAGCTAACGGATGCTCCTATCCGTGATCTTCGCAAAGCTATCGGTATAAATGACCGGTTTTTATTTATTAATGAATTGTTCAGGGGCGATGAAGCCATGTATGAACGAAGTATCAAAACGATCAATAATTTTTCTATCCTTCCCGAGGCGGAATATTGGATACGAAGGGAGCTGAAGGTTAAAATTGGATGGAAAGACCAGGATGAAGTGGTAAAACAATTTGATCAGTTAGTGAGAAGACGGTTCTCATAGATTTGTGCCAGTATCTTTTTAGTAGCACCCGCATGTTGATGTACATACATTTTAGCAGCTTCTCCATGCTTTCTAATCTTTCCCTCATCCGCCAAAAGCGTATTCAAGCATTTTTCAAGTGAAACGGCACTATCAATAACGATAGAACCGCCAAAGTCAACGAGATCTACAGCTTCAGCATACTTTTCATATTCAGGGCCATGGATAACAGGAATTCCATACACTGCAGCCTCTAGTACATTGTGTACGCCATCATCTCCAAATCCACCACCCACATACGAAACTGTAGCATACCTGTACAAGCCGGATAACATTCCAATATTATCGATTATTAAGACATTTCCATTTGATCGGGCCTCCCTATAATTTGCACCCTGGCTAATCCATTCAGAATAAAAGATCGATCCGGCAAAAGAATTCTTTACGTCCTGGAGATTTTCTTTATCGATTTCATGAGGAGCAATAATGAACTTAATCTGCCGGTTTACTTTCACAAAATGTATCCATTCTGCCTCATCCTCTTCCCATGTACTTCCTGCAACTATCACCTGTGAGTCACCACAAAATTCACTGATACCTGCTATGCTTCTAATTTGTTCAGCGATCTCAATAACCCTGTCAAACCGGGTATCTCCACTGATGATTACCGGTAAGTTGCAGTCTAATTTCGCCAGCAGTTGTGCAGATTCTTCGTTCTGGACAAAAAGTTTGTCGAACTGTTTGAGCATTTTTCTCCAGAATTTTCCATACCAGGTAAAAAAGGGTTGCGAGTCTCTGAATATCCCTGAAACCAGGTATACAGGTATATTTTTATCATGTAATTCCCTGAGATAATAATACCAGAATTCATATTTGACCCAAAGCACGATTGACGGGTTTAAGGTACCGACCAGTTTACGCGCATTGCCTGGAGAGTCCAATGGCAAGTAAAAAACATGATCTGCGTGTGGATACTCTTTCATTATTTCGTAACCACTCGGGGAAAAAAAACTCACAACGATCTTACATTTGATCCCCCTAAAGCGTTCATCACCCCTAATGGCTTCGATCAACGGCCTGCCCTGCTCAAATTCTCCAAGGCTTGCACAATGCATCCACACCAGTTTTTCATTGGATTCATTTACGAATTCCGGGAAAACTTTTCTTCCTCTTACCCAACGCTTTGCCTTTGGATTCCAAAAAGCAGCAACCCTGATTCCGATATTATAACTGAACAAGAAAATATTATAAAAAAAGAGGCCCATGTAGATCAGTACTTGGAGGCAAATATAGAATGAGCAAATCGATTATGGTGAATGTGGTTGGCCAAACTGTGGATAGATACTACCAGTCTCTACTACAATCCATGAATCACTTGCTTTCTGCCCTTTTCCCAATATCTTTGCCCACTTTAAAAAAACTGCGATGATGAGGCCTTTACAGATGGTTGACCTTAAACAGCAATACCTGGAAATAAAAAATAAGGTAGATGAAGCGATAATGAGTGTGCTTGATAGTTGTCAATTTATTGGAGGAAAAGAGGTTCAGAATTTTTCAACAGGCCTGGCTTCATACATGGGTGTAAAGCATGCTATCCCATGTGCTAATGGCACAGATGCTCTTCAAATTGCGATGATGGCGCTGGATCTGCAACCCGGCGATGAGGTGATCACTCCCTCATTTACCTATATTGCAACTACAGAAGTGATTGCATTACTAAAACTTAAGCCGGTATTTGTAGATGTTGACCCTAAGACATTCTGCATCGACCCTGTTGAAATTCGCAAAGCAATTACACCTAAGACTAAGGCAATAGTTCCTGTTCATTTATATGGTCACAGCTCGCCAATGGAGGAGATAATGGCAATTGCTAAAGAATATAACCTGTTCGTAATAGAAGACAATGCCCAGGCGATTGGCAGCGATTATACCTTTTCTGACGGAACTACCAAAAAAGCCGGTTCAATCGGTACTATTGGGAGTACTTCATTTTTTCCAAGTAAAAACCTTGGATGCTATGGCGATGGCGGAGCTTTATTAACTAATGACGATTCGCTTGCAGAACGCTTAAGGATGATCGCCAACCATGGCCAAAAACTGCGCTATTACCACGAGATGGTTGGTTGCAATTCAAGATTGGATGGAATACAGGCTGCAGTACTTAATGTAAAACTTCCCCTGCTTGATAAGTACATCGCAGCCCGGGTGAAAGCTGCTGATTTCTATGATAACATTTTTAAAGGCAACGAAAAAATAACCGCGCCATACCGGGCTCCTTACTGTACTCATGTTTTCCATCAGTATACTTTACAACTTGAAGGTGTTGACAGGGATGCATTACATGAATATCTCGCAGCACAGCAGGTTCCATCCATGATCTATTACCCTGTTCCTGCACACAGGCAAAAGATGTTTGAATCGTTTGGCAGCGGCAATACCAAACTTGACGTAACGGATTGGTTAACAAAAAGAGTAATCTCATTGCCGATGCATACCGAATTGGATGAAGAACAACAATTATTTATTACATCAAACGTTTTGACATTCATAAATAATAATTAAGTGAAAATAGCAGTAATTGGAACCGGATATGTTGGTTTAGTAACGGGCACATGCCTGGCAGAAACCGGTAATGACGTAACTTGCGTGGACATCGACCGCGCAAAAGTCAATAAACTTTCGAATGGTTTAATTCCCATTTATGAACCAGGTCTTGAGAAGCTCTTTCTTCGGAATCAGAAAGAAGACCGGCTCATTTTTACCACAGATCTTCGTGACGCAATCGAAGACGCGGAGGTTATATTTCTTGCTCTGCCAACTCCTTCTGGTGAAGACGGTAGTGCAGACCTCAAGTATATTCTTGGAGTGGCAAAAGATCTTGGCAAATTATTTACTCCGGATAGTTACAAAATAATTATTGACAAAAGTACCGTACCGGTAGGCACAGCTGGAAAGGTTCGTGAGGCGATACTTGAAAGTGCATTTGCAATTAATCCGG
>JBKJPO010000262.1:0-13595 GCA_046595095.1 Chitinophagaceae bacterium | reverse complement strand
TTTTCCAAAAATTTATCCTGTCTTAATCATAAGTGAGGAGGATTACGAGAGCTAATAAATCTGTTCGTAAAAATCTGCAATTACCTTATTGAAAACTTCCGGTTGTTCCATATTTGGCATGTGCCCGGCATTCTCAATTATAACAAACTTTGAACCCTTAATTTCAGCAGCAATATTTTTCATTTCTGTAACTGGAGTAAAATAGTCTTCATCACCGACTATGATAAGTACAGGTATATTGATCTTTTTCAAAAAAGGAAAGTTATTCCTTCTTTCTGCCCGGCCTCTGTGTGAAGCAACAGCCGCCTCTACTTTTGTATTATGCATCATCTGTCTTAAATGCTTAATGGAAGTTCAAACAAGCTAACAATTGCATTGTCATAATGTTGTGGAAGGCCTTTTGTGTTGTTTAATTTCAGGAGACCTAAGAAATTAAATCCACACTTTTTATAATGTTCAATTAGCTTTACGTTTTCCCCAACGGTGTCCATACGAATAAATTTTTTATCATTTTCCCGTGCATACTCTTTTGCCCATTCCACAATCTCTACAACTAAATTTCTACCTCTAAAATTAGGGTTGGTAGCAATCCGGTGAATATATATTGCAGGGTCATTATTTCGTTCTTCCCAAATTAGAGGATCGTCGAATGTAGTTGCCCATACACAGGCGATGCAATTATCCAGCATTAATTTCCATTGCCGGTTTTCATTTATTTCTGATCCTACAAGATTTCTTTCAAACTCCGGCCAAATGACAGAACTCCTGGTTTTTTGGTAATCTGTTGCAATTTTGTAAAGTCTAAATATTTCATCGATATCTTCAATTCCGCAGTTTTTAATATCCATATTTATTTTATTTATCATAAATGTGAATTTAAAAAAAACGGAAATATATTCAGAAATTATTACCCGGAATTTGTAAAAAGAACTAATCCAGTTTAAACCCAACAGTCATTAAAATATTATGTCCTTTTCCTTTTATTGAAGCAGCGCTAAAGGAATTTCCTTCAAGCCTGTATGGATAATTTACATCCTTATTTATGGAATGAACGTATGCAAGATCTACGAATACGCCTTTATGCCTGTAGCCAAGCCCACCACCCAGGTTAATTTTATTGGCTTTATCATTCCGGTATGGATTTCCATAATACGCACCGCCAAGTCTGAACATGATCGTATTAAATTTCAATTCACCACCAAGCTTAAAATTGAAAGTGCCTTTGTACTCATTATCTATTGCGTTGTTCAATTCTTTATAATATGCTTCACTTCCTTCAATCGATCCTTCAGATGCACTAAAACCTGATGCTTTGTGATTAATGTATTCAATATCCGCGGTAATAAAAGCGCGCTGCCTTCTCACATTAGAAACTTCACGGAATACGTATGAGGCACTCGCCGCGGCTTTCCACGGAGTTACCATCCTGTATTTATTTACACCATCTTCTCCATTATTGAAATCTTTGGAGCTCTGTTTTTTGATTCCATTTCCTCCATATCCCTCAAGGTCAGTTCGAACTTCATAACTGTAATTTTCTGTGAGCATAAAATAAGTAGGTGTTTGAACTGCCAGGCCTAAGCGCACATACTCGACCGGTTTATAAATCATGCCAAGCTTAGCATTAACCCCGGCACCTTTTGTTTTTATATTCTCACTGACTTCAAAATAATTGAAGTTGTTTGTTTTATTATTCGTTGCATCTGTTTCTTTGAAAGTGCTTTCGCGTGAATAGTTTACGATGGGTAAAGTAATCGTACCACCGAAAAATAATTTGTCTTTTAAATTTACAGCGCCTCCCAGTGAAAGATCAGTCATTTGCCCATGATTGTGGATCGTATTTTCCTGCACAAGTCCTGTTCCCACTGATGCCAGGCTTCTGTATCCGAATGCGCCATTTATCCTTACAGTGTCAATGAGGAAAGTATTGAATGCAAGACTTGCTCCATTAGGAAAATCTGCAGCTGCACGGTTTGGATCCCTTACATTATTATTGATCAGTTCTTCGAGATATTTTTCAGAATACGAGCTCTGGTTGTTATTGCCCTTATAATTGATCCTCTTACTGAAATTAGCTGATTGATTCACGCCAAAACCGATGGTAAAATTCCGCACATTACTATTGCTGTCAAAACTGGGTATTGCAATGATTATTCCTGTTGGCCCCAGGGTAAAACTTGTCTTTTTTACAGGCACTAACGATCCCCTGTAACTGCTTTTATTCTCCAGCAAAAGTAGAGTAGGGCTCAGCACGATTTCACTTGTTTTATAGAAACCAAGCCCGGCAGGATTTGTAAATAATGTGGTGAACTCTCCACCTAGTGATACACTTGCACCGCCAATGGCCTGGTTACGTGCTGAACCTGTTTGGGTGATCCAGGAATATCGTAATGCATCTGCCGGTTCCTGTGCAAACATTGACAGGGCAGGCATGAGAAGTATAATTATGAAAGTATATTTTTTCATGATAATGATTTTAACCGGTAAAAAATAATGACATGTCTTCACGAAGTGTTTTATCAACCCCGTAATTATTGCAGGGTTGTAATAAATTACTTGTCGAATGTTCGTACAGGTACGCTGCTGCTTCCGGAATTTGATGAAGACGATGAAGATGACGAACTATTGCTGCTGCTGTTGGTCGAATTGTTTGAAGGTTTTGGTTCAAAAGTTCTTACAGGCGTAGTGTTGTTATTGTCATTGTCCCGGGTTGTTATAACCTTTGGCGCTGGTGCGATTTTCCTGATCAGGTTTCCAACGGAGCTGCCGGATGAATTGTTTTTGAATGTTCTTACCGGCGCATTACCAGATTGGGGCAAACCTGTTTTAAGGTTAATACTTGTATTATTCCCCGGAGACTTATAACCTCCAAAATTAATTTTACGCGGAGTATAATATTTAACCTGGCTGCCGGTTTTGGGGCCAATGTAATAGCCGGGATGATAGTAAGGATTATAATAGTTGTAATGATAAGGATGATAATTATTGTAAGCATATTCATCTTCATATCTCCAACGGCGATTGCGAATACGCGACCTTATTTCGCGATCGTCGGAATTGTCCTGGTAAACAGTTCTCTCTTCCTGCCTCTCTGTTTTTACCTCCTCATTTGGTAATGGAGTGGGGGAAAAGTAAACATCATCCGGCGTCTGCCCGGTTTTGTATGCAGTGCTACAACTGCTGAAAGCCGCGATAGATATGATTAAGAGTAAAAGTTTGACGTTCATAGATTTGAGTTTAGAAGGATTAAAAATGAAGTTATTACTTTTGTAAGGATCCGTACTACGATTATGCAACAAATTATAAACCATTATCGCAGTAGTTTAATTCTTTGTTGTTAAATAATACATAATCTGTTTTATTCTTAAATCTTTACTGCTGAGCGATTTGCGCAAGCTGTTCAGGCATAACTATTCATTACGGATTGACGCAGAAGAAAGTTACAGAGAACAAATGCATTTATGCAAAAAAAATGAGAGAGAAAAGATGAGTAAAGAAATTACAAGCCGGGAATCTGATTATTCTCAATGGTACAATGACCTTGTTATTAAAAGTGGGCTGGCAGACTACTCTGCGGTCAGGGGTTGTATGGTTATCAAACCATATGGTTATGCACTTTGGGAAAATATGCGGGACCAGCTCGATAAAATGTTTAAAGATACTGGGCACCAGAATGCTTACTTCCCTTTGTTAATCCCAAAAAGTTTTTTGAGCAAAGAGGCAGCGCATGTTGAAGGCTTTGCCAAAGAATGTGCGGTGGTTACGCACTATCGGCTTAAAAATGATCCTGATGGTGGTGGGATCATAGTGGATCCTGAAGCAAAACTCGAGGAGGAACTCATTATCAGGCCTACTTCTGAAACAATAATCTGGAATACGTTTAAGACATGGATACAATCATACCGCGACTTGCCCCTGCTGATTAATCAATGGGCAAACGTAGTGAGATGGGAAATGCGTACAAGACTTTTTTTGCGTACTACAGAGTTCTTATGGCAGGAAGGCCATACTGCCCATGCTACCTCACAGGAGGCGGTAGACGAAACGATCCAGATGTTGAACATCTACGCAACCTTTGCAGAAGAATGGATGGCAATGCCGGTTATTAAGGGCGTAAAAACGGTAAATGAACGTTTTGCGGGCGCAATAGATACCTATTGCATCGAGGCTATGATGCAGGATGGGAAAGCACTACAAGCAGGCACTTCGCATTTCCTAGGACAAAATTTTGCAAAAGCATTTGATGTAAAATTCTCGGATAAAGAAAATAAACTTGATTATGTGTGGGCAACAAGCTGGGGTGCCAGCACCAGGCTCATCGGCGCATTAGTGATGGCCCACGGCGATGATGATGGTTTGGTTCTCCCACCTAAACTTGCTCCTATCCAGGTTGTAATCGTCCCTATTTTTAAGGGCGAGGAGCAAAAGAAAATGATAGATGAAAAAGTTAATGAGTATGTGAAAGAATTCAAATCGAGGGGAATAAAAGTTAAATATGACGACAACTATAACACGAGGCCAGGATGGAAATTTGCTGAATACGAAATGAAAGGTGTTCCTGTAAGGATTGCTATCGGTGCCCGCGACCTGGAGAAAAATATTGTTGAAGTTGCACGCAGGGATACAAAGGAAAAAATGCAAATGAATATTGAAGGGTTGGTGAATAACGTTGCCGCTTTATTGGAAGAGATCCAGGAAAATATTTATAATAAATCACGAGCATACCGCGATGAGCATATTACAAATGCCGATAACTGGGATGAGTTTATAAAATTACTTGATGAAAAGGGTGGCTTTATTTCAGCGCATTGGAATGGCAAGCCAGAGACAGAAGATAAAATAAAAGAATTGACAAAGTCAACCATCCGCTGTATTCCAATAGATAATATTTTGGAAGAAGGGAAATGTATATTAACCGGTGAACCCAGCATACAAAGAGTGTTATTCGCAAGAGCATACTGACCTTATCAACCATTAACCACTAACAATTGAGTACGATCCCTTCCAAATACCAACAAGAAGATCTTTTAACCAATGAAATGGAATTATCACCACTTGTTCTGCAGAACCTGTTGGCTTCGGCCAGATGGGGAAAGTTCCTGGCCATTGTAGGTTTCATTTCCTGCGTGCTTATGCTACTGGGCGCCCTGGTTTTCTCAATGAGTACACCTTCGTCCCGCGCGTATTCAAATCCCTACAATACAACTGCCTTGATTATGACAGTCTACATTGTATTGGCCATCTTGTTTTTTGTACCCTGTCTCTTTCTCTATCGTTTTTCTGTAAAGATGATCGATGCTTCAAAAAACAGCAGCCAGGAGAGTCTTGAAACTGCATTTGGAAATTTGAAAGCCTTGTTTAGATTTATGGGCATAATCACCATCATTACCCTGATATTTTATGCACTTGCCATCCTGGTTTTAGCAATCGGAATGAACATGAGGTAGTGAAATTGTTAATGGATAATTGTTAAGAGGGTGTTTTCATTTTTTAGTTTGAGTAAACGTAAATCGAATGCGTTAGGCTGCATCATTAATAATTAACCATTCACAATTAACCTGTGTAATTATTCTTTCGTTGCTAAATAATTGTAATCCGCCAGCAACTTCTCCAAAAAATCTATAGAATACAGATCAGTGCTAATCTTCAAAACATCCTGCACTTTATTGGCCACCCTGTTACACATCTCGGTATTGCGGCTTTTGTGAAACTGGCTGGTGACATTTTTAATAGTATTAATATCCCTATCGCTTAGTCGCAGCACTTCTGGATACTTTACTTTATAATCCTGCTGGCTGATTTCCATAAAAACCGTATCATGAACGGAGAGATTAGACTTAGTATTTACAACTACGGTATTTGCGGCTATGTCGCCAAGTCGCTGACTCTTCTTTGAAATGGCAATGATAACGACCACGATTATCCCAAACAAACCTGTAATGAATATGTAGATCAATACAGTCTGCCGTTCAAAGAGCACATAGCCAAAAAAAAATGGCCATTCGTATGCTTTGAAAATCCAGCGGAGCAGGTATTGCCCAAGATCAGGCTCCCCACCTTCAAGACTGATTACCCGGATGCCCATTAATTTTTTCCCGATGGTTTGCCCATGCATCAGGACTTCTGAAACAAGGGAATACAATAACATCGGCAAAGAAATTGTAAGAATATCAATCCCGATTCGACTCTCCATATAGGCTATGTCATATTCGTCACCACCATAATACAGGTGTTTCATTGATACAAAATAGATGAGCAGGAGTATGAAATCAATGATATAGGCAAAGAGTCGCTTATGAAATTCAGAAATCTCAAATTCAAGGTCAATATTAAATGGTGTTGCGATCTGGATTATCGACATGGTGGCAAATTAAGCAAAAAGAATGAAGTGGATTGCTGAGCAATTTTTTGCTGATTTTATATTTTTATCTGCAGGGAAAATTAATTTTTTACTAACATCAGTAGCTAAGAATAGAAAGCGGTTGTAAACATGAAAGGTAAATGTCTACCCACCCCAGAGGGGTGGCATGACGGTAGCAGAGAGGTTCGTGAATTCGATTTTCCACCCCGAGGGGTGGCATGTTGGTAGCAGAGGGCATATGGCGGCCTTTTCTCCATCTCGTTTTTCTTCCCTAATTTTAACCCATGCGCGAGGCGAGGTTCATTAAAGAGAATGTAGAGAAATGGAACGAGTACCAGCATTCAGAAACAAACGATCCCGATGAAATGGCCGACAGGTTTGTAACCTTGTTGGATGACCTTTCATATGCTAAAACCTTTTATCCCCAAAGTAAGGCTACACGCTGGATTAATGGCATCGCCGCAGGGATCTACCAAAGCATTTACCAGAATAAAAAAGAAAAGTATTCCAGGATAGGACAATTTTTCAGGTATGAATTGCCTTTATTATTCAGGCGCTACCATGGAACATTCCTTTTCACCTTTGTACTTTTCATGACTTTCGTAATCATTGGCGTTGTTTCATCAATGACAGATCCCAACTATGCCGCAGATTTTTTTGATAATATGGTGAGCCCGGGATATTATGACCAAACGATTGAGCGGATTGAAAAAGGCGATCCATTTGGAGTGTATAAGGATGACAATCCTTTCTCAATGTTTGTACGGATCGCTTACAATAATATTGGTGTCGCATTCAAAGCCGTGATTTCGGGTGTCTTGTTTGGTATTCCTACATTATATATCATGTGGCATAACGGGTTGATGCTTGGATGTTTTCAATATATATTTTTCTCACAGGGACTTGGCTGGCAATCTGTACTTGTAATCTGGATACATGGTACGCTTGAAGTTTCTGCGATCGTTATCGCTAGCTGTGCAGGTTTTATCCTGGGGAAAGGATTTCTTTTCCCCGGCACATATACCAGGCTGCAATCTTTTCTTCGTGCGGCCAAAGATGCGATGAAAGTTTGCGTAGGACTCGTTCCAATTTTTATTGTTGCGGCTTTTTTCGAGAGTTACGTAACGCACCTGATGAGTAATACATTTGATAAAGATTCCGGCAATATCGGGTTACCCGTGCCGGTAAGTATCATAATACTTGCTTCATCATTCTACTTCATCGTATGGTATTTCGTTCTTTATCCAATTAGTCTTCATCGCAGGGGAGTGAAGCTTATAGATGGGAAAATTTTAAAACCCATTATAGCAACGAAATGATACAAAGCATTAAGCAATTCATACTTATTTTAATATTCCTGTTTCCCGGTCTGGAGCAAGCGTATGCGCAAACAGACGATGAAAGTACTTCAGATTCTGCTGTTGCGGTAATGGATGAGGAAAGCACATGGGAAGATGAACCTACAGATACAATCATAAGATTTTACAATTTCGAAATTTCAAAAGATAGTATCGAACTATATAAGAGGTCAAAGGATTTTGCTTATGTCAAAAACCTCGACAGCCTTTTGAAACTTGTCAAAGACCTTAAGGCAGACACGATCAACATGCAGGGGATGACTGTAAAGAAAGGTCCTAAGCCAAAAAAATCAAATGAGGGTCTTGCTGATGCGCCTGACCGTGGTCCTTCCATATTTGCAAACCCCGTTATTAAAGTTATACTTTGGATACTGGCAGGTTTGTTCATATTATTCATTTTGTATAAGTTGTTTTTTTCACAGGGATTTTTTAATAAGGATATAACCGCAAGATCAGAACCGGGTAATGAAGGAGAGGGGCAGGGAGAAATGATGGCATTATCAGATTTCGAAAAACAGATACTGCTTGCAATGCAGTCTGGAAATTACAGGCTCGCTGTGCGATACTTATACCTGCAAACATTGAATAAATTATCACTGGCAGGACATATTCAATATACTGCAGAGAAAACAAATTACCAGTATGTGCGGGAATTGTACAATAAGAAATACCAAAATGAATTTGCAGCACTTACGTTAAATTATGAGTATGTATGGTATGGGAAATTTGACATCGACCAATCGGTATGTAACCGCCTGCATACAGATTTCAAACATTTTCATCAAAAGATTTAGAATAGCGAATTGAAACATTTTTTTACATACCTCATCGTTTCCATCCTTGCTTGTCTTACTATGTTTAGTTGCCAGGAAAAAAAGTTGAAGTTGCCTTCATTGAAAGAGACCTATGGCAAAGATGATAAAAGACCATTTGGAAGCTATGTAGCTTATCAACAGGTAAGAAAGATATTCAGTGAAAAGTATGTGCAACCCATGTACGAAGCTTTTGATGTGGACAATGTATTGATGGCTTCCGACAGAACTGCATACTCATTATACATACTTGTTGCTAAAGACCTGCACATGACCTACTATGAAGCAGAAGCAATGCTTGGCTATGTGAAAGCGGGGAATGATCTTGTATTATCTGCTGATTATATCGATCCCAACTTGCTGGGCAAATTTGAATGTAATACTGAACGCGTTGAAGAAATAACGAGTGAGTTAAAAGGATTTATGACAGATACAAAAGTTAAACTATTTTCTTTTAGCGGAGATACATCAAGCTTCGGCTATTATTATTACCCCTCACTAAATTTCTTTTCAGGCTATGACTTTGACAAAACAACTGTGCTTGGTTGGAATGAGCAGAGCAAACCCAACTTCGTGGTAATGCAGATTGGCAAAGGACGCGTTTATATGCATGCTGCCCCGCGGACTTTCGGAAATTATTTTTTATTGAAAAATGAGAACCATGCCTATCTTGAAAAAATGCTTGGTTATGTTCGCCCTGATCCTAAATATGTTTATTGGGATGAATACTATAAATTCCAGCGCTTAAGCAGCAGGAAAAGACAAAATAGTTCAGGCAGCGGATCAGGTTCAAATGATAATAAAGATGATGAGTTCTCTTCTTTCAAAGTGATCAACCAGCATGAATCACTTAAATGGGCATTCTGGTCAAGCCTGTTATTATTGTTACTTTTTGCATTATTCAATATGAAACGCAGGCAACGAATTGTGCCACAGATCAAGGCTAATGAAAATACAACGGTAGCTTTCACTGAAACGATTGGCAGGCTCTATCTTCAGAAGAAGAATAATAAAAATATTTCTGAGAAAATGATCACTTATTTTTATGAACACCTGCGGAAACAATATTTCCTTAGCACAACACAGCTGAACAATGATTTCACAACAACACTAGCAAAAAAAAGTGGCGTGGGTATTGGACAGATCGAAACATTATTCCGTACCATAAGCAGCGTGCAATCTTCAGCTAATGTTGAAGATTTCCAGCTTTTATCGCTCAATGAGCAGATTCAAAATTTCTATAAAAACAAAAACTGATGGAAGAGAATGTATTTCAGCAAAGGATCGATCTTACAGGTCTGAGCCAATCGCTACAGGATATAAGAAACGAGATTGGAAGGGTGATTGTTGGTCAGCAAAGCATGGTTGATTTGTTACTTATTGGATTGCTCAGTGATGGGCATATACTCATCGAAGGCGTGCCAGGTGTAGCCAAAACGCTTACTGCCAAACTAATGGCAAGGATAATTGATGTTGATTTTTCGCGCATACAATTTACTCCTGACCTCATGCCCAGTGATGTATTGGGCACTTCGGTTTTTAATCCCAAAGACGCAGCGTTCCAATTTAAGGCAGGGCCAATATTCGGAAACATTGTGCTGATCGATGAGATTAATCGTGCCCCGGCTAAAACGCAGGCTGCGCTTTTCGAAGTTATGGAAGAACGTCAGGTAACCATTGACGGTATTACCAGGGCAATGAGTTTTCCATTCATAGTGTTGGCTACACAAAATCCAATCGAACAAGAGGGAACGTACAGGTTGCCAGAGGCGCAACTTGACCGCTTCCTGTTTAAGATTGATGTAAAATATCCAACGCTGGAAGAAGAGGTAACCATACTTACTAACCAGCAGGGACAAACGCAGGCTGAGATGCTTACCCTCACCAATAAAGTATTAAGCTCGGGGCAGATTGCCACTTACCGCCAACTTATTCAAAGTGTAATCGTTGAACCCAAGCTCATCGAATATATCGCAAGGCTGGTACAGGAAACAAGAAATAATCCCGCGCTTTACCTTGGTGCCTCACCGAGGGCTTCGCTTGCAATACTTCGGTCTTCCAAAGCCAACGCAGCATTGAAAGGAAGAGATTTTGTAAAACCAGAAGATATCATTGAGATGACCGTGCCAGTACTTCGCCACAGGATTATTTTAACTCCGGAGAAAGAAATGGAAGGCATCACAGCAGATGAATTAATAGAAACGATTATTACGCATGTGGAAGTACCGAGGTGATATAGAGCAGGACTGAACCGTCATACTCAGGATCTCGTCATTGCGAGGAAAAATCTGGGGTACGAGGTTTTTGACGAAGCAATCCCCAGCAATGACGGCTCCAGATTAACAGTCATTGAATAAACTTTTTTAATTTTACTAATTGAAATTTTTCAAAAAATACTTCGGCGACCTTTACCTAACCAATCGCTTTTACGCGGTCATGATCGGCTGTGTAGGATTATTCATCACCAGTTTTTTCCTGCCTGTTCTTGGTGCTATTCCATTGTTGGTTTTCCAGGTATTCATAATTCTTGTAGTATTTGATTATTTCTTCCTTTTCATTTTTGGCAAAAATATTTCTGGCAAACGTGTCACAGCCGACAGGTTTAGCAATGGAGATCTGAATACTGTAGAATTGTTTATCAGGAATAACCGCAACTATACCGTGGATATGGAAATCATTGATGAAATACCAGAACAGTTCCAGGAACGCGATTGGAGAAAGTTCTGCCGGTTTAAAGCCAGGGAAGAACAGGTGATCAGTTATCAACTCAGGCCTAAAGAGCGTGGTGAATATCATTTTGGTAATCTTATCCTGTATGTGAAAACACTTCTACGCTTAATTGCCCGGCGTCAAACTATCGAAGCCGAAGCGATGGTGCCTGTATATCCTTCGTTTATGCAACTACGTAAGTATGATCTTTTATCGAGGGCAACTGTGCAGGTGGAGACCGGAACCAAAAGGATGAGGAAGATAGGCCACAGCATGGAGTTTGAGCAAATAAAGGAATATGTTAGGGGAGATGATATCCGCACATTGAACTGGAAAGCTACTGCAAGGAAAGGTTCGTTGATGGTGAATACATACACGGATGAAAAATCCCAACAGGTCTATTGCATTATTGATAAAGGCAGGTTAATGAAAATGCCTTTCAAAGGATTAACCTTACTGGATTACGCCATAAACAGCTGCCTGGTGTTGAGCAATATCTGCCTGCAGAAACAAGATAAGGTTGGGCTTGTAACATTTTCAAATAAGCTGGGGTCTGTTCTTGCTGCTGACCGTAAGCCTATACAAAAGGACCATATCATGCAGCTTTTGTACAACCAGAGAACAGGCTTTCTGGAGAGCGATTTTGAGATGCTCTATATGCAGTTACGCAACAGGATAAAGCATCGCAGCCTGCTGATCCTTTTTACTGCTTTTGAATCACTCTCAGGATTAAAGAGGCAACTGGATTATTTGCGCTCTATCGCAAAACACCATTTGTTGCTGGTAGTGTTTTTTGAAAATACAGAGTTAGATCAGCTCACAAAACAGGAAGCACATTCTCTGGAAAATGTTTACATAAAAACAGTTGCTGAGAAATTTGCTTTTGAGAAAAGGTTAATTGTCAAGGAACTGATGAAACACGGAATACTTTCTGTGCTAACAACACCCCAAAAACTCACTGTTGATACATTGAATAAATATTTAGAATTAAAAGCGAGACAAGCGATATAGGCTCGGATTCCTCTTCGCAATGACGTCCAAAAAAAACCGTCATTGCGAGCGGAGCGAAGCAATCTCCCTTTATTTCTTAATTCATATCCACAATAAATGAATCAATTCGAAGAAGGACAAGTGTTATTAATTGATAAGCCATACGATTGGACATCATTCGACGTGGTAAGAAAGATTCGCAATTTAATCAGGATAAAAAAAGTGGGGCATGCCGGTACACTTGATCCGCTTGCAACTGGTTTGCTGATCGTATGTACGGGAAAGTTTACTAAAAAGATAAATGAATACATGGCGAGGGAGAAAGAATACATCGGTAGTTTTACCCTGGGGGCAATTACACCTACATTCGACCTGGAAAGCGAGCCAATTGAGATAAAAGATTTCGCACAAATCACAGGGCAGTTGTTGCATGATACAACAAAACAATTTATCGGGGAAATATCGCAGCTTCCACCAATCCATTCTGCGATAAAACAGAGCGGCAAACCCGTTTATGAATTGGCAAGAAAAGGTATTGAGGTAAAAATGGAACCACGCAAGGTTACAATCAAAGAATTTACCATCGCAAAAATTGAATTACCTGTCGTCCATTTTAAAGTTGTGTGTACAACAGGAACGTATATTCGCAGTCTTGCAAACGACTTTGGCGCCGCACTTGGTTGCGGGGCATATCTTAGCGGATTATGCCGTACACGAATTGGCGAATTTAAACTTGATGATGCAGAAAGTATTGATCAATTTGAAGCAAGGGTTACTGGTTGATAACCCGTTTTGATTCCTGATTTTGATTCTTGTTTCAAAGCCAGGCGCATCCAGTCTCTACAGGTAGAGACTGGATGCGCCTGGCTTTCCTGCACATCTTGACTACGCACATCTTTGAATCAGGAATTAATTAAAACGGGTAATCAATCCCAATTGTAAAATTGAAATTCTCATAACGCCATTTCCGGTTTTCATCTCCACCCCTAAACAGATGGCTGAGGTTTGCATTAGGGATTTGCCAGCCATTATTTTTTGAAACATCAGGCCGTTTAAATCTAAAACCGAGATCAAGCCTTATAAGAAAATAACTGAAGTCGAGCCTGAAGCCCGTGCCTGCTGCTACAGCAAGTTGTTTGTAAAGATCCTTGAATTTAAATTGTGTACTGTCTCTTGATCCATCAGTTTTTGTGTACTTGAAATTCCAGATATTTCCTGCGTCTACAAAAAAAGCGCCTTTCAATGTAATGGCATTGGAAAATAGTGGCGCGATATTAAACCTGTATTCGGCATTTCCCTCGAGTTGGATATCACCTGTACGATCATTAAACCGGTTATTATTAACAAATGGTGCTAATGGTTGGC
>JBKJPO010000077.1:0-5274 GCA_046595095.1 Chitinophagaceae bacterium | reverse complement strand
TCCCCAAATGATTGCAAAGGTTCGGGACTTCTTCAAGTAATTTCATTCTGAATTGCCGGGAAAATTATTCCACTATATTACATTATCATCAAAGCGATAAACATTTTATTCCTTTTGATTTAAGCAGATTTGTGAGGGATAGAGCCGATCCTGGGCAGCCCAATAATGATTACCTATCATTTTTATACTGAAACATATTTAAGTTGGGTTTATAAAAATAAGGGTAACGCGTATAAAATAGTTCCGACAAAAAAAATGATTGTTAGGATGTGCACCATTTTGTTGCCAATCCTCAAAAAAATAAATTGTTCAATCACCCTGCCGAGCCAAAAAATTGAAATCCCTGATAAAAAAAAACGGCCGAAGGTAGTTTGCATTAAGTCACCAGGAAAAGCAAAGCAAATAAATCCTACAAATAAGAAAAAATAAATTAATCGCAAGTTAGCTATTTGAATTATTGCCCTGCTAGCCATTGATAGTTTCTTTAAGTCATTTTTCCAATCAAAAAGCCGCCAAAAAAAGAGGTGAAAGATGGCAAACGCAAAAGAATAAAGACCACAGATGTAGATTATTATTTTGCCTGTTTCCATGTCTCTGCGTTTTAAGGTTTATGAGGTTTAAGGCGTTTAAGAGGTTTACCATTCCCATATTACTATACTCCATTCCTCCTTATTCGGTGAGGTATATTTATGAATTTCAGTGAAACCAATTCTTTTATGGGCATGTATTGAACGTAAATTTCTGCATGCTATTTCTGTTATTGCAAAATCATATTTTTCTTTAAACAAGTTCTTATACAATGCATATGATCCGTCAAGGATGCCAAGCCCTCTATATTTTTTATCGACACATACCTGTCCCACCACAATATAATTGTAAGTAGAAAGTGTCCTCCCCTGGTATAAAACTTCATTAAACATTTCAAACATAGGAATAAGAACAGGGATATCATTTTTGGATGTTGAAGTCATCGCTAATAAATAGGCAACTACCTTTTCTTTGTCTTTGCAAATTATGTGTTGCTCTATAGCGTTCATCCTCTTTAAATCCTGCAGACTATGGATAACCGTTACAAATCCCTGGCTGGAAATTTCTTCCTCAGTTAAATTGATTGGGAGATTATTTTTTTGCAATTCAATTATACCGCGTAGATCTTTTCCAGTTTTTGAAGTGGTATAAATTAAAGATGACATTTTGGAATCCTGATTTGTGTTGCCATACCATAATATTCGTGAGATTATTTCATCGAAATATTAATTGAAGATAATGACAGAAAATGGAATGGCAAAGGTTGAGGCCTTAGGTAAAGATAAAATAATCAGGATGATGATTGAAAGTGATAGTCTGCACATTCTACTCATTTCAATGTCTCCAGGTTTAATTTTATGCTCTAAACCGTTCCTGTTTAAGAAATTTATTTTAGGCCTGAGTCAAACTTGTACACAACCTTAAACGTATTAAACCCTTAAACGTATCAATACTCCAACTTCCTCAACGTTGGTGCTTTGAACCAGGTAATCACCACTACAATTAAAGTCATACATCCTCCAAATACAACAGATGGTACTATGCCCATTAATTTTGCTGCCACTCCACTTTCAAATTGTCCCAGTTCATTCGAAGAATTGATAAACATGGAATTAACTGAAGAAACTCTGCCACGCATTTCATCCGGAACATAAAGTTGCATGATGGTAGCCCGAATCACTACGCTAATACCATCAAATACTCCGCTTAGTGCGAGGGCTGCAAGAGAGAGCCAAACATTTTTTGACAAGCCGAATAAGATCATACAAAAGCCAAATGATGCTACAGTGAATAAGAGTACTCGTCCTTGTTTGCTTGTGATAGGCTTGATCGAAATCGCAAGTAATACACCAATTGAACCAAGCGAAGCCGCGGCATTGAGCCAACCAAACCAAATAGCTCCAACTTTTAGAATATCAGTGACATAAAAAGAGAGCAATGCAGTAGCACCGCCAAAAAATACCGCAAAGAGATCCAACGAAAGTGCGCCGAGGATAGCCTTGGTTTTGAATACAAACCTAATGCCTTCCTTTACACTCTCCCAGGTCTTCTTTTCTGAATTGATCAGTTGCACCGGTTTCGGTTTGATGCCAAGAAGGGTGATAAACGCAACAATGATAAAAAATATCACAACCATAATACTATAACTGATACCTGCGAGTGCTATCAGGAAACCAGCAAGCAGGGGACCGGCGACTGCTGCAGTTTGCCAGCTGGCACTGCTAAGCGTAATCGCTTTGGCCAAATTTTCCCTGCTGATGATCTCGGGTAGTATCGCACTGAAAGCCGGTCCGCTGAATGCCCTGATGATCCCGGTAAGAAATATGCAAAAGTAAATACTGTATTGAATCTGGTTTACGGAAAGGCGTTGTTCCAAAGTGGGTAGAGTGATAAATAGTAAAAGAAACATGACTCCGAGATACATTATCATACACTTCCCCAACAACTTACGTTTGTCAGATGCATCAACTACGTGACCGGCATAAAGTGCAAAACCAAGCGCAGGAATCACTTCAGACAATGCAAGGAAACCGATTGCCAGTGTACTTTTGGTAAGAATAGTAACGTGCCACGTAATGGCAACATTAACGAGCCTCAACGCTAAGATGAAGAAAAATCTTGCACCCAGAAAATTACGGAATTCTTTGAGCTTAAAGGGAGAGCTTTCAGGTAAACGCATCGGATCAAAATTAGCGTTTATGAACCGAAAAATTTATCACGGAAGAATAAGGTAATGCTGTCCAGGGTCATAATCCTTCCCTAAGGCATCGATCACCGTGATGAGGTGGCGTTCATCACCCAGGAAATCTGCATTTGATACATCAATAAACAGTGTCTTGATATTATGTTGACGAATGTATTGTGTGTATGTCTCCTGGAGAGTAAAAAGATATTCCGGCGAAATAGTTTGTTCATAAACCCTGTTGCGTTTCTTAATGTTTTCACGAAGTTTGTTTACCGGAGCGTGTAGGTAAATCAACAGATCCGGCTGCATGACTTGCGGGTTGATGATATCGAATAATTTCTGGTACAATAAAAATTCTTCCTCGGCAAGGTTAACTTTTGCAAACAGCAGGCATTTGGTAAACAGGTAATCCGAGATAGTTATACTTTGAAACATATCCTTCGTTTGCAAAAGGTCCTTCAACTGTTTATAACGTTCAGCCATAAAGAAAAGTTCGAGAGGGAAAGCGTATTGTTTCTGGTTCTCGTAAAACTTAGGCAGGAATGGGTTATCTGCAAATTCTTCAAGGATCAGCCTGCCATTAAAATGTTTGCTGAGCAGGTGCGCAAGTGTAGTTTTTCCAGCCCCGATATTGCCTTCTATGGTAATGAAATTGTATATCAAGGGCGTAAATGTAGGGCAATTTTATATTTCGTTTTTTTTGTAATACTAACAAAGTGTAAACAAGCTGGTAGTAAAATTGCGATGAGGTCTTTGCTTAGTTGCAGTTTAATTCAGGGAAATATTCTTACATCCAATTGATCGGTACATGCAGAGAGCAATTCACTCACTGTTTTTTTTAAAACCGGATGTAGTAGGGAAGGAGCTAATTCTACCATTGGTTCCAACACAAAGCGCCTGTTTGCTATTTCCGGATGGGGGATGCGTAGGCCGGGAATATCAATAATATCTTCTTTATAAAATAAAATATCGATATCTATAATCCGGGGTGCATTTTTAAGCGTACGGATTCTGCCTAATGATTCTTCAGCCAGGAGAATGTTTTCCAATAATGCCAGTGGCACTAGTGATGTCTCGATTGCAAGGACCTGGTTGAGAAATTGTGGTTGATTTCTATTGCCCCATGCTGCCGTCTCATACAGCGAAGATGATTTCAAAATTTTCCCGGCAGATTGTTCGAGCAGTTTCACTGCAGCTTCCAGGCTAACTTGCCTGTTGCCAATATTTCCACCGATTAATAAATAAACTAAATTCATCCTTTCATTTTGCTGCGTGCTCAAATATCATAATTTATCTGGTCAAACCTGAATGATAAATTTTTACGATTGAAATCTTTAAATCATCGATAGCCGCTTATCCAGGTTAAGTTTTTCTGCAGAAATTATTTTTATTTTTTTTGATTCCCTATGTAAGGGGTTGATAAGAAAATTAAATTCTTCTGTAATCACTGCAGAAGGAACTTTCAGTAAGAGGCTTTCATTATTTTTTATAAATTCATCACCAATCCATTGCGTATAACCCAGGTCTTTTTTCCAGCCCTGTTTAATCTTGTCTACAGTGATTTCCAATGCTGGGGCTGTAACATTAATCTCAATCTTGAGCAGATGCTGGTCCGGTGGGAAATTTCGGTCTCTCAGGTGTGCGAGTGCTTCCAGCACTGCCAGGGAAATATATTCAGAAGTATACAAAATTCTTGTGCCGATACTGTTCCACCTGGCTCCATAGCGTGATGCTCCATTACCCGAGAGGTCATCCTTATAGGCAGCATTAGCTATTCTATACACTATCATGCAAATAAGCCTTGTTCGATTCTGCCCAATTGTGTGAGTGTGCGCTGGATGCCTTCAATGCTGGCCAATGATTGCAAAGAAAGATTCCCTTCGAGGGCGTAGGGATTACCACGCAACCATTCCATAAAAGCTTCCCTGCTTCCGAATACCACGATTCCTTTTTTCAATACCTTTTCTATTTGCAACATTCTATCTGTAACACTGAAAGAAAAACTTCCATTACTTTTTGCATAACGTTGTAAAGTACGTTCTGAAATATGAAGTAAGTCAGACCATTCCTGCTGAGTGAAGGAACTCTTATCCGCGATTTTTTTGAAATCTTTATGGGTGAAATCTTTTATCAAAGGAAGTTGCTTCTTCTGATAGGTATAGATTTCTATTGGCTCCTTTACTTTGCTGCTTTTATTTACCGGCTTATAGGTAGACTTCGGTTTTCTTAATTTATCCATATAAAGACATTTGTCCTACAAATATACGACATTTGTCTATTAAATTTAATATCTTTTATTGAATTTTTTAAATCATTTTTTGTCCCTCTTGTAGCCGATACTTTTCTTCGTTCTAAATATCCGATATTTACCGCCTAAAATTAACGCATGAGTTCATACAGCCAGCTAAAAGCAATGCTTGCTATCACCAAAGCCAGTTTGCGGGCTGTGTTTCGCAGCCCTTCGGCAATAGTTTTTAGCCTGGTTTTTCCCCTGATCTTCATCCTTGTATTTGGCTTCATAGGCGGGGGCGGTTTTACGATCCGCGTTGCACTCGAAAACC
>JBKJPO010000308.1:0-3308 GCA_046595095.1 Chitinophagaceae bacterium | reverse complement strand
GACCCGACATATTGCTGATCCAGATATTATTCTCATGGGGTAATAATGCAGAACAGCGATTGAGTGTTTCGTAGGCGCCACTAAAAGGCTGGCGATGCGGGGTAAAAATTTTTGATTTTTTATTAAAGCTAAAGAGCCCATACTTAATAGAAGTCAGCCATACAAGGCTATCAACTCCACAATATATACCAGATGCAAGGAAGGCCTGGGGAAAAGAAGAATTTTCCAGCTCCGTTCCTTTAAATGTACAATCATAAATTATCTGCACACCTGTTTTGCTGTCTAAGAAGATCATTCCACTTTCAGTACCGATCCAAAAATTTCGTTCTGCATCCTCACCCATACTATATGCCTGCCGGGGTAACTGATAGCTTCGCAGAGCTTCGCCTTTTTGTGAAAATACATCAATAGAAAAATCCGCTAATGCATAAACTAATCCTGATTTTGCCCCAAAAAGATTTACATATCCCCTGCGTTCTGCATTGGCATTATTTGAAGTTAGGGCATTAATTTTTCTGGTTATTTTCTTTTTTAAAACATCGTACAAAATGATACCACCATAAGGATTACCAAGCGTCATCCAATACTGGTTAATATTTTGAGGGGTGGGGATGATCTGTTTTACAAGGGGCATAGTTTTACCAACGCCTATATCGGGCAAAACTGTTGTCACAAAATCCTGTTCCGAAAGATTAAGTTTACAGAGGCCGTAATCTGTTCCTGCCCAAAAAGTTTTTTCCTCAGCATATAAACAATAAAAAATACCAGATGGGACATTATCAGGATTTGATGTCTTGTTTTCCCAGTGGTAAATAAATTTTTTTTCAGTTTTATCAAATAAAAGAAAATTCTTATCGTAAGTTCCACAAACAAGTTTGCCAGGACCTGTCAATGGATCAAATGCATTGATACACATCAACTGGGCAAATTTCTTTCCGGCAAGTTCTCCTGCGCCACCAGTAAATAATTCCGTACGCTCATAATCCCTGATGAGTAATAATCCTATGCTGGTGGCCACCCAGGTACCTTCCTCATCCTTATAAAATCCCATTACGTGTTCCTTGCTATCAAGACCTGGAAGTTGTAATTTTTTTGTGGTGTTGGTTTTTGTATTGTATAAGAAAAGACCAAAGCCCCTGGTGCCAATGATGATATTTCCATCATTATCAAATATCATTGCCTGCGGATCAGGCAATCTTGTTAGAGATGTTTTCTCTAATGTTTTTTTAAAAATATTAATCTTCATGAGTCCATTCTCAGCTGCCACCCAAAGCGATTGACCGGGGCCGTTACACAAAGGTGCTTTATATATTAGCTGAATTCCCCCATTGCTTTGCACATATCTGAATCGGTCAAATTTTTCATCATAATAACACACTCCACCCTCTGTAGATGCCCATAAAGTTTTATTGACATCTACAATAAGATCCGTGGCCCAAATGCTTTTAAGACTGGTGGTATCTGTAGGTATATGTGTATAGTTTTTAAAATGCAAGCCATCAAACCTGCTAATACCATTATGTGTAGCAATCCACAGAAATCCCCGTTTATCTTTTACCACTTTTAAGATGGTGTTATCAGCCAGGCCATCCTGTGTAGTGTAAGTTTTAAATTTAAAATTCGAAGGGGAAGAAAACTGGGCAGGGCAGGGTATAAAGCAGGTTATAACAAAGATGAATATTAAAAAAAATCTGCTTAGCATAAATTCTTTTCTCTTCAATAACAATATTATCATATGAATATTAAAAGAGAGGTTTGATGTTTCCCGGACATAGTCAGGCTTTCACAATTTATGGTTTTAAAAATTAAATAACATTCCGGCTTGATTATTTTATAATTGGGAATCCACCCTCATATTAGCATTCCCCACAAAAAATCGTACAGCTATATTGGTTAGAGTTGCCGTTTTTAAGTCTCTTTTGGATGTTTCTTAATCCTGATAATTACCATTTTTGAAGTTGGCGTATTGCTTTTATCGGCTACACTGTCAATCGGTACCAGTACATTGGTTTCCGGGAAATAAGTGGCGGCACATTTTTCAGGAATAGGATAGGGAATGGCTATAAATTTCCGGGCAATGCGTTGACGGCCCCCATAATTATTATACAGATCTATTAAATCTCCATGTTTGAGGTCGAGGTAATCCATATCTTTTTGATTCAGTAATACGACTCTACGTTCGTTGTATATACCGCGATAACGGTCGTTGAGCCCATAGATAGTTGTATTAAACTGGTCATGGCTGCGAATAGTCATCATCATCAGTTCGTCTACTTCCATTTGCGGAATCGTAATGTCGGCGATATTAAAATGGGCTTTTTTATCCGGCGTATTGAAATGCCCGTCCCGGTTACAGTTAGGCAGGTAGAAACCACCGGGAACCCTTATACGCTCATTATAATTTTCAAACCCCGGAATCGTTCTTTGAATTTCCTTGCGGATGGAATCGTAATTAGTTGCAAACTTTTTCCAGTTTATTTTGCTCGCCGATCCAAGTGTAGCAGTTGCCAGTTTGCAGACAATTACCACCTCACTAAGCAGGTGTTTTGAGACAGGCTTTAATACACCCTTTGAGGATTGAACAACGCTCATAGAATTTTCGCAGCTTACAAACTGGTTCTCTCCATTTATAACATCTTTATCACTCCGGGCAAGACAGGGTAGTATGATGGCTTCTTCACCATGCACCAGGTGACTTCGATTAAGCTTGGTAGATATGTGTACTGTAAGCGCAGATTTACGTAAAGCTTCTGCCGTGAATACTGTATCAGGTGTGGCTGAGAGAAAATTTCCTCCCATGGCCAAAAATACTTTTGCCTTGCCCTCATGCATCGCTTTGATGGATTCAACAACATCATATCCATGATTCTCCGGCGGGGAAAATTTAAAATTTTTCTGCAACATGTTAAGAAAATCGGGTGAAGGTTTTTCGTAAATTCCCATGGTGCGGTCTCCCTGTACATTACTATGTCCCCTTACCGGGCATGTACCGGCACCTGGCTTTCCAATGCTTCCTTTAAGCAAGAGAAGATTTACAATTTCTTTGATTGTATCCACAGCATTTTTATGCTGGGTAAGCCCCATGGCCCAGCACGCAATTATCTTTTTTTTGTGTTTTAAAATATCAACTGCCTTGCGCATATTTGTTACCCCGATACCTGATGCCAGGGATAATTGTTCAAGCGTTTGTGCATTGAGGTGATTCATAAAATCCTGGAAGCCAATCGTATTATTTTCAATAAATGTATTGTCGAGAACCGATCCCGGATTTTGTAACTCTTCATGGAGCAGGAGTAGTTCTATGCCTT
>JBKJPO010000227.1:0-4138 GCA_046595095.1 Chitinophagaceae bacterium | reverse complement strand
CCAACACCATCAATTTCAAAGACTGATTTGCTGAACCATTACACTACTCAACAATTTTTGTTGGCCCGGTGAGAATCGAACTCACAACCCCAGGTTTAAGAGACCCGGGCTCTTCCATTTGAGCTACGAACCAATGCTGCGGTTTGTATGAGACTCGAACTCATAACATCAGATCGACAATCTGGTATGTTGACCCTTACACTAACAAACCCATAAAGCGGTAACAGGCAAACAGTGTTCAATTGAGACGTGACAGGTCGATGTATCACTGTTTAACGACACGCTTTGTATAGTAGGCAGGATTCGAACCTGCATCCTCTTCATTCCAGGTGAAGTATCCGGCCAATCGGAATACTACTATAAATATTGAATGAGCAACAAACGAATAGTGCATTAAAATCTGAGCTACAGTTTTGTTTTTTAAAACAAAACAGGCAAGAGTTGAACTCGCGACCTTCCCCACACTGCTGCCAGGATGCTCTTACCGAAGTATCACTATGCTACGGCATCATTCAAAAAATATGAAAGGGTTACAAGTTCAACAAGAGTTCAGGAATCGAACCTGACCGCCTTTAGGCTTACCATCGAAGTATCTCTTGTTTACGACACCTTTCAAAAAAGTTATAAGGAGTAAGGCAATTAGTGTTTCGTCATTGCGAGGAAGAGTTAAAAGAATTCTGCGAAGTAAAATTTCTAACTCTGACGAAGCCGTCCCCAATTATCATGACATGATTTGAAACTCTAATTTTATGTAGGAGATTGCTTCGTCGAAACCTTCTTTCCACGGATTTCTTACCGCAATGACGAACACTTCATGCCTTTGCAAACTGGTGACACTTAAGACCACCTTATCCTCTACTCACCTTTAATTCTATCGCATTAATCATCTTCACCGCATCACTTCCATTTTCAATTGCACTAAGAAGATCAAAGATCTTATCGCTCCAGCCGGCGATCAAATGCACATCATCCCTCATCACATTCAACGGAGTATTTCCGTATCCGGCCAGGTCAAATAAATACATCTTTGCGGCTGGTGCAATTTGTTTGTAACGCTTCCACACATCATTCATCTGAGTGTTGTTGTTACTATTCCACAACTGGCAGTCGGTGAACATCATCACCTTGTCAACAACCTTATTGCGCTTCAACAAGTCTTCGATTACCAGGTAACCGTTAGTACTATAACCAACCTCACCTTCCCTGCGATGAAACTCTATCACATTGCCAAGGATATTCTTCTTAGACATGTTGATCACTTTCCAGGTATCACCAAACATTCCGGTGATAACATTTGCACACTTGCTTTGCAACAACATCGCCAGCATCAAACCGATATCGAAGCGCTGCACCTTACTCCTGGCACTCACTGCAGTTTGCATACTTGAACTAACGTCGGCTGCAATTACAACCTGAGTGTTCTCATCATAACCTGCAATGTTAGCCGCAGTTTGAAGTACCGCATCTTCCAATGCAGTCAGCAACTTGCTCACCCTTCCGTTCTTCAATTCCTTCAACTCGCGGTATGCACTCAGGAAACGAAAAGGCAATTGCCTGCTCTTTGCCACAGCAACAGCATTACATAAAGTGTTGCATACCTTGTTCAATGCCTCATCGCTCACTTCCGCTTCAAGGATATTTCGCAGGTTCCTAAGCAATGCCATGTAACCAAGTTTATTGCTGAAGATTAATTCTTCCCACTTAGCCCTTACTGCATCTTGCTTCAGCTTTACAATATCATATTTTTGCTGTCCCAGCACACTCAACTCAACTTCCCAGGTATATGGAACCTGCAATTCATCCTTTACTATCTTGTCAAACAAAGCCTGTTGTGCTTCATCCTTTGCCTTTGGGTGAACCAGGAACAATGCATCCTTCAACTTCACATCTGCTTCACGGTTATACTTGGCGAACTGGTATTCATCAAAACGATTGAATGCTGCGGCCAAACCCTTTTGCAATTGCTTGCTCAGTTTGTTCAACTTCTTTAGATCCGTACGCTTGTTGCTCAGTGCATAACATGCCAGCAACTCAGTGATCTCATCTGCACGCTGTACAATTCTTTCAGTTAATGCACTCACCAAACTATCACCGCTGTGCAACTTTGCCAACTCCACAGTAAGTAACATTGGTACGCTACGCAAATGCATCCGCTCTCTTGCATATATAGCAAGCTTTGCCACGAATTGAGCATCGTTCTTAGCAATCAACCCGGTAATGCGTTGCAAGCCTGCATCTGCTTTTTCATAAAAATTGTCAGTTAGAGCTGCGGTGGCTACCGCAGTGTACAACTCAAGCTGGGGAGTTAAAACAAAGGCTTTTGCACCTTCCTTATTAGTCACCTCGCTTTGCTTCTTCTTCAAAAAATTGAACCTCATGTTTACCTCCTTTTATTTTTTTTACTCATTTTGTTCTGCTCGTATTTCAATTTGAAAATCGATTTGAATTGCTGATCACTCTGAGATACTTGTACGAAAAAGCCCGGTCAGTTTTATCCGACCGGGCTTGTAGCAGTTTATCCTGATTTTACTCAGCAAATGTTTGCACACACCACGGTCGTAGATTTGTATCCAGCTTACCCTTTGTAAAGTCTAAGCGAAATTGATTTTGCTGCTTACTTTTCAAATTGGGTTTAATATGTATCCTGTATAATGTCATTATTATTTTTTCGTTTATGTTAGATGCAGCATTTTAATTATTTCATAACGGCATCAAATATTTACAATAAAAAAGCCCCGCATTTTTTTGCGGGGCCGTTAATATGTTGAGTTTAGTTTATCTAATTACCTAACATCTTTACATGCTCCGCTAATTGTATAATCCGATATCGGACTAAACCAATTTGCTGTTTTATTATGAAGCTGATTGCGTAACATGTCTTGTTTATTTTTTTTGTTTTGTGATTGCAAAGATGAAAGTAAAAATTTGATTGTACCAAATGTATTTTAAATTTTATTTAAAATATTTTTTTGAATCTGCTGAAAGTCTAATAAAATCAAAGGTTTCAGAGGATAAAAAAAATGGTAAAAAATAGAACTAATAATAATTTAAACAAACTTATACTGAACAATATGAACAGCAAATTGAGAATTCCTGAATTAATTCGTAAGCGTTTATGCAAGAGCCAATTTATTTTGTATACTTGTCTAAGAGAATAAAATTGATTCATTTATTAATAAAAATCCCTTTGATTTACTAATTATATCTCGGTGAAGCTATATCTTACCAAATGCAGACATTTATTAGGCAAAAAGAATTTATATGAAAATATGGGGTATCGATCTGGGCGGAACAAAAATTGAGTGCAGAGTTCTTGATACTTCCAATAACATGGAAGGGATTGTACGAAAACGTATTCCTACCGAAGCTGATAAAGGATATGATCGTATTCTTTATCAAATAAAAAGCCTGGTTGAGGCAGTAAAAAATGAAACTGGCGAAGAACCTGCGCATATTGGTTTTGCAACACCCGGAGTATTAGAACCCGATACGCAGGTAATGAAGAACTGCAACACCACCTGTATGAATGGCATGCCCATGCAGAAAGACCTGGAAGATATTTTGAAAGTGCCGGTGCGACTTGCTAACGATGCGAATTGTTTTGCCCTTGCAGAAACATTAATGGGCGCCGGAAAAAATCATCCAGGTGCTGAGGTTGTATTTGGTGTTATTATGGGAACAGGCGTTGGTGGTGGGCTGGTTGTTCACAACAAGATCATTAGCGGGCATCATGGCATTGCCGGTGAGTGGGGGCATAATGTGCTGGAAGAAAAAGGAGATCTTTGTTATTGTGGAAAGAGTGGTTGTGTTGAGAAAGTGATCTCTGGTCCCGCATTGGAAAAATATTATTTACAAAATGCAAACGTGGGACATAATCTTAAGCAAATTTTAGAGAATCATTTATCTGGTAAGGATATTCACGCCACTGCTGCTATTAACCGGTTACTGGAATACTATGGTAAAGCAATAGCCACATTGATTAATGTAATTGATCCCGATCTGATAGTAATTGGCGGAGGTGTTGGAAATATTGATCTTTTATATACAGAGGGATATGAAAAAATCAGGGAGTATGTATTTAACAAGGGAAGACTAACAACACCAATCTGTAAACCTGTGTTAGGAGACAGCGCTGGAG
>JBKJPO010000059.1:0-2806 GCA_046595095.1 Chitinophagaceae bacterium | reverse complement strand
CAAAAGCTTTGCGCTGGAATTTGTTTCCTTCAGCCTCTGTGGGATGGCGCTTATCAGAAGAAAAGTTTTTCAGCGGTATGGATAATATTTTCCAGGAAGTTAAAATCAGGGCCTCTTATGGTGAACTGGGCAATGATAGGGTGGGCTCCAATTACGCTTACCTGGCTACCATCGGGGCCATAGGTGGTGTACCACCGATAGGGAATGTACTTACACTTGGTTTTGCACAAACTGCAATACCAAATCCACTCTTAACCTGGGAAACAGTTATCAAGCAAAATATTGGTTTGGATTTTCAAATGCTGAAGAACAGGTTAAGTATCACAGCTGATTATTTTATTCATAATACAGAGGATATTTTACTTCGTGTAACCCTACCCGATGTATTGGGCGCTACCGAGCCTTCGCAGAATGCGGGTAAAGTACAAAACAAGGGTTGGGAAATGCAAATCGGCTGGAAAGATAGAATAGGCCGGATTACTTATGGTGCAAACTTCAATATTTCAGATGTAAAAAATAAAGTGACCAGCCTGGGTAATGTACCTCCAACTTTTGGGGACCAGGTACGTTTTTTAGGAGAGCCGATTGATGCTTTTTATGGCCTGGTGGCAGATCGCATTTCTCAGATAGCCGATTATACCTTTGATCCGGCTACCAATATTTATACTCCAAAATTCCCTACTATCTCAGGCGACAAGGTAGGGCCGGGTGACATTATCTATAAAGACCTTAATAATGACGGGTTCTTAACTCTTACAGACGATCGCAAAATTATCGGTGATCCATTCCCACGTTATACTTATGGTTTTCGCGGTGACCTGGGCTGGAGAGGATTTGATTTTAATTTCTTCCTCCAGGGTGTAGGAAAATCAGATGGATATATAAGGGGCGCGGCCCGTCATGCATACATTAATGAATCTTCCAACCCGCAGAAAGTGCATCTCGACAGGTGGACACCTGATAATACCGATGCTTCCTACCCGCGGTTCACCTATGCACAAACGCATAACCAACGACTCTCTACAATGTGGCTGGAAAATGCAGCATATACTCGCTTAAAAAATATCCAGCTGGGTTACACACTGCCTTCTACCCTGCTTGAAAAATATCGTGTTAGCAGATTAAGGGTTTTTGTGTCTGCAGATAACCTGTTTACAAGAACAAATTTTTTCTATGCATATGATCCTGAAACTCCGGTAAGTACCGGTGGATATTATCCCCAGGTTAAAACATTTATTTTTGGAATCAATTTAAATTTGAAATGATTATGAAAAGCAAAATTCTTTTTGGGATTTTACTGAGCACAATATTATTTGTCTCTTGTAAAAAAGATTTTCTTGACCGTCAGCCACTGGATGAATTGGTAGATGCAACTTTTTATACAAATGAAGAAGCGCTACAATTAGCGGTTAATGCATGTTATGCTTATATTAAAGGTAAAAACACCCTGGATATGGAGAATATGGGCGACAACACGCTCAATTCTTCTGTAAGTGATTACCAGCGTATAGCCAGCGGAAACTTTGCTAACGATTTGGGCAGCATTAACAGTGAGTGGACAACCGACTATGATGGTATCAGGCGGTGTAATGCATTCCTTGAGAATTACCAGGGAGCAGAAGGCAGGGAAAGTGTGAAAGAGTCTATGGCCGGAGAAGTACGATTTATCAGGGCTTACTTGTATTTCTATCTCACACAATTTTATGGCGATGTTCAGTTGATTAAAAAAACATTATTGATCACTGACCCGGAAGTTTACGGTACCCGCACCCCTAAAGCACAGGTGGTGGATTTTATTTTACAGGAATTAGATACAGCTGCAGCTAAACTACCTCTTAACCAAACCGGGTTAAACCTGGGAAGAATTACAAAAGGAGCTGCACTGGCATTAAAAGCACGTGTTGCATTGTACAATGAGAAGTGGGCTGTTGCAGAAAAAGCTGCCAAAGATGTTATGGATCTAAATCTTTACCGCATTGACAGTTTACCAACCAAAGCAACTGCCTATAACGAGTTTTTTACTTACAAAGGCAAATTGAAAAACGGTACTAATAAAGAAACCATTCTTGCACGTTTGCATTTGATAGACGTGTCGGTGCATAATATGAGCAGGGAAGCCCAGGTGCCCGACCAGGCTTCACGCTGGAATCCAACGAAATCTTTGGTAGATGCTTATCTCTGTACCGATGGCCTGCCAATAACGCAGTCCCCGCTATACAAAGAAGATACCTATGCCAATTTATTCAAGAACCGTGATCCACGTATGACACAAACCATTCTCCAACCCAACTCTCCCTGGGGTGGCCGCCAGGATGGAAGAAACCTGGGAAGCACTACTTATGGAACATTTGTTACACCAAAATTTCTTTCCAACAAACTCGGCTGTGTTTCAATTACCGGGTATTATTTTACAAAATATGTAGAGCTATCAACAGTACCACTGGTAGGCAGAGACGAAAATGATATTCACCTCATCCGCTTTGCAGAAGTATTACTGACTTATGCCGAAGCCAAACTGGAACAGGGAACTTTGACCCAGCCAATTATTGATTTAACGATCAACAGGCTGCGTCAGCGTGTAGGCATGAGAGATATGAAACTAACAGAACTCGCAGCTGCGGGAATGGATCTCAAAACTGAAGTAAGAAGAGAGCGCCGTATCGAATTGGCATTAGAAGGACAACGTTATTTCGACATCAAACGTTGGAAACAGGGAAGCCTGCTCGCCCAGGATGTAAAAGGCATGAAAAAATCACTGGCTTTCAGAGCATCTGATGTGGCTAATTTGCCTGCAGATGCCCAGGGA
>JBKJPO010000334.1:0-6523 GCA_046595095.1 Chitinophagaceae bacterium | reverse complement strand
CATCAAACGGCCTGCTGATCATCGCGGCATTCCTTGTCCCAAGTTTTAATGAGTTCAAGAGGTTCCAAAAGTTCAAGAGGTTCAAGTGGTTTAAGAGGTCACCTTACTTCATCCATGTTGTCAATTGAAGGAATTTCTTTAAAACTTTTGTAACTCTCTAAAACCTCTTGAACCTCTTGAACCTCTTGAACCTCTTGAACCTCTTGAACCTCTTAAACCTCTTGAACCTCTTAACCCTCTTAACCCTCTTAAACTTTTTAAACCTGTCTTCAAGAATGCACTGGTTGCATCCTGGTATCAATCGCTTTACACAATGATTCAAAGATTTCCTGGATAGTGCCTTCTCCCGGAACTTTTACCACCTTGTTGAATTTCTTATAGTAATCCGCAACAACTTCAGTCTTTGTTCGATATTCTTGAATACGGGAGCGAATCACGTTTTCATTTGTATCATCAGATCGGCCACTGGTTTCGCCACGCTTTAGCAGGCGCTTCACAAGCTCCTCTTCGCTTACATCCAGGGCAAGCATAACGGAGATCTGGCTTTTTTTGAGATCAAGTAATTTATCAAGCGATTCAGCCTGCGCGGATGTTCGGGGGAACCCATCAAATAAAAACCCTTTGGCATCGGGGTTATTTTCCAATGCGCAACTGATCATCCCGACCACTACTTCATCCGGAACGAGCTGACCTTTATCCATTAGACTTTTTGCTTCCAGCCCAAGAGGTGTTTGTCTCGAGATCTCATTACGAAGAAGGTCACCGGTAGACAGGTGTTTTAATCCATATTTTGCAATGAGGTTTTCTGATTGCGTACCTTTTCCACTCCCCGGAGGGCCAAATAGTATGAGATTGAACATATTTAATGCTAGCCTTGTAGGTTCAAACCTACGTTAAAATGATAAATTTTCCTGCGATGTTGATGAAAATACAAAAATTCTACAAAAGGACTACATTTTATGCAAGCTATTAGCATTAATATAGAAATTCATTATTGCTGGTTTGATTTTGTATTATCATTTTTATAATAGTTGAAGAAGAAATAAAATGAAGTGGCTCTCAAAACCTTAGCGGCAAATAGCCGACATTATCTCTACAAGAGTAAAATCATTCATGTAATTCTTTTTTTTGCTACCCCTTTTTTACAGATATTCAATTCCCAAAAATTTCTAGATGAAATTATTACTCTCATTTGTTACTCTTTTATTGTTGCAAACTGTGTACTCCCAAAAACCAGATCTTTCCCGATTTAAAAATATGAAGGCCCGTAGCATTGGACCAGCCGGGATGAGTGGAAGGGTAACGGCTATTGATGCATTACATACTAACCCTGATTTTATTTTACTTGGAACTGCTTCCGGCGGTGTTTGGAAATCCGAAAATGCTGGTTCATCGTGGACGCCGGTGTTCGATGATCAGTCAACATTAAATATTGGTGCGGTTTGCATTCAACAAAGCAACCCGGTGGTGTTGTGGGCCGGAACTGGAGAAGGTAACCCAAGAAACTCACTGAATATCGGGGAAGGTATATTCAAAAGCATCGATGGGGGTAAGAGCTGGAAATTAATGGGTCTTGAAAAAACCAGGAATATCCATCGCATAATAATTGATCCAACGAATCCTGATGTAGTGTATGCGGCAGCGATAGGGAATCCATTTAGTGAACACCCTGATCGCGGCGTTTATAAAACAACCAATGGCGGCGAGACCTGGAATAAGATTTTGTATACCAATGACACTTCCGGTTGCGCAGAATTAGTGATGGATCCATCAAATCCAAATAAACTGATTGCCAATATGTGGCAGCACAGGCGTACACCATGGAGCTTTAGCAGTGGTGGCCAGGGTAGTGGAATGTATATGACGCTTGACGGCGGCAGAAATTGGAAAAAGCTGGGCAAGACTGAAGGTTTGCCGGATGGCAAATACGGAAGAGTGGGAATTTCTTTTGCGCAAAGTGAGCCAAGAATAATTTATGCGTTGGTTGAAGCTACTAAGAACGGGCTATATCGCACAGAGGATGGTGGCTTTAACTGGAGCCTGGTAAACAGTGATCCACAATGGGTAACAAATCGCCCCTTTTATTTCCAGGATATCCGGGTGGACACAAAGAATGAAAACAGGGTTTATAATATCAACCAAATGATTTCTTTGAGTGAAGATGGAGGTAAATCATTTAAGATAATCGTGCCTTACAGTGGAATCCATCCGGATCATCATGCATTTTGGATAAATCCCCTGGATGCAAATCTTATCATTGAAGGAAATGATGGCGGCATCGGCATCTCCCGCGATCGTGGGAAGACGTGGAAGTTTGATGAACAATTGCCTGTGGGACAATTTTACCATATCAATGTAGATAATGAACTTCCGTACAATGTAATGGGTGGAATGCAGGACAATGGCAGCTGGCGAGGGCCGGCGTATCTCTGGGGAAGTGGAGGTATTAGAAATTACTACTGGGATAATGTCGGTGGCGGGGATGGTTTTGATGTAGTGCCAGATCCTGAAGATGCTAACTGGATTTATTCCATGAGCCAGGAAGGTAACCTTACAAGATACAATGTGAAATCTGGCGAAACCTGGGCTATTAAGCCACCTGCTCCCGATGTTAAAACAGCATTGCGATTCAACTGGAATGCGGGGCTTGCGACAGATCCGTTTGATTCCAAAACAATTTATTATGGAAGCCAGTTTCTGCATAAAAGCAAAAACCAGGGACTTACCTGGGAGATCATTTCACCAGACCTCACCACCAATAATAATCTATACCAGAAGCAGGATGAAAATGGGGGTCTATCCATCGATATCACTGGTGCTGAAAATTACACTACAATACTTTGCATTGCTCCGTCATCCAAAGATCGCAATGTGGTTTGGGTGGGCACCGATGATGGCCTTGTACAACTAACCCGTGATGGTGGTAAAACCTGGACAAAATTCAGCAGCCTTCCGGGAATAAAGGATGGCGCATGGATTCCACAGATACAGGCATCAAGATATAATGCAGCAGAAGCATTAGTTGTTGCAAATGATTACCGGCGAGGCGATTTTGCTCCCTATATTTTTCGCACGAAAGATTATGGAAAGACATGGCAGCGTATGGTTGATGATAAAAAAGTAAAAGGGTATGCGCTGTCTGTAATACAAGACCCTACAGAGCCAAATCTCATTTTTGTAGGAACTGAGCATGGGCTTTGGGTAAGTTTTGATAATGGCATTAATTTTCAGCGTTGGACACATGGGTACCCGCCTGTATCTACGTATGATATGGTGATCCAGGAAAGAGAGGCCGATCTTGTGATAGGTACTTTTGGCAGGGCTATTTATATCCTGGATGATATCAGGCCCCTGAGAAAATTGGCGGCTAATAAAGGTGTCCTATTCCCCACACCCCTCACCGTTTTTGATGCTCCGGAAACGCAGATGATAAAATTTAGAAATGCTAAAGGTTATGATTGGAGTAGTTATGGACTTTTCCAGGGAGCCAATAGAGGCACGGGTGCTAAATATTCTTTTTATGTAAATCATACCGGGCGTGATACATCTGCAAAATCTAAACTTGATTCTGCAATGGTAAAGATTTATTCAGAAAAAAATGAACTGATAAGGAGCATGAAGATCAAAGTGGATAGTGGATATAATCGAAATACATGGAATTACGATATGAAGGGGATTCGACAGCCGGGATCTGAAAAGCCAAAGCCCGAAACTCCGGAGCCGGGTGGTAATCCCGTTTTCCCCGGGAAATATAAGTTGATAATGACAATGGGCAAGGAATCGGATTCTACAACTCTTGTCGTTAATCCGGATCCCAATACTTCTTATCCAAAAGAACTGTATGATGCAAAGATGAAAATGCTTGAACGTTTGAACCAGTCCACAGAAAAACTTACGGAAGTAACAGATCGGCTAAACGAAGCTGATGAAACTATCCGCAAAATTGAGGCACAATTAAAAGATGTGGAAGGAAAACAGGCCGATAGTTTGCGCAACAAAGGAAAGGCTATGACAGATTCAATTAAGTTAATCAGGCAATTTATCTTCGGGAAGCCCCAGGAAAAACAAGGCTCCGGAGTCGTGGACCAGGTAACTGTGAATGGGAAACTGGGAGAGGCGCGAACAGCAATTGTAAGCAAAGCTAAAATCCCTGATGCGCAGGAGATCAGGCAGATTGAAATTGCGGAAAAATTGATTACAGAAGCCGTTGATAAATCAAACCGGTTTTTTGAGTCAAAATGGAAAACATACCGACAGGAGGCAGAAGCAATGCCTTTCAAAGCATTTAAGGAATATCCTCCTATAAAACGTTGACTTTCTCTGTGGTCCGTGGCACAAAATATTATAGTAGGAACATGGAGAATCACATAGATTTATTAAACCCCATTAAAATCGCTCTTTTGTTTTTCAAATCCATAAAAAGTACATTTGCCCAAATCATTAATCAATTAATCAATTAACCATTAATTACGTGGGCTCACCTAAACTTAGTCATTTAGCAGAAACACTCATTGGGTCAGAGATTGTTCGGTTGGGTGCAGAAATAAAGGAAAAGATAAAGCAGGGTAATAAAATTTACAATTATACTATCGGGGATTTTGATTCTGCAGTATTCCCGATTCCTCCTGAGTTAGAGAAAGAGATCAGCGACGCATACCAGGAAGGTTATACAAACTATCCTCCTGCTGATGGTATCGTGGAATTAAGGGAAGCGGTTTCGAAATTCATACACGCAAAAGAGGGCTTACAGTATGGCGTAAACGAAGTATTAATCGCAGCAGGAGGCCGGCCACTCATTTACTCACTTTACCGGGCTGTTGTAGATCCAAAAGATAAAGTGATCTATTCTGTTCCCAGCTGGAATAATAATCATTATGTACACTTTACTGAAGGCGAGCATGTAGTTATTGAGGCAAAATTTGAGAATAATTTTATGCCTACTGCTGAGGATATCAGGCCTCACCTTAGCGGTGCAACATTGCTTGCCTTGTGTTCGCCGCTTAATCCTACTGGTACTGCATTTAAGAAAGAAGAACTGGAAGCTATCTGCGATCTTGTAATTAATGAAAATGAAAGCAGGGCAGATGAAGAAAAGAAGTTGTATGTACTTTACGACCAGATATACTGGACCCTTACATTTGGAGAGACCAGGCATTATGACCCAGTTTCTCTGAGACCTGCAATGCGTCCGTATACTATATACATTGATGGAATAAGTAAATCATTTGCTGCAACTGGCGTACGCGTGGGCTGGGCACTTGGCCCGGCGAATGTATTGGTTAAAATGCGCGCTATCAATAGCCATGTAGGTGCCTGGAGTCCTATGGCGGAACAAAGAGCTACGGCAAAATTCCTTGCTAAAACCGAGGTGCTTGAAAATTATATGGGAGCATTTAAGATGCAACTCGATGCCAGGCTTAGAAAAATACATGATGGATTTCAGCAACTTAAATCAGCAGGATTTGCGGTTGATTCTATTGCTCCGCAAGCTGCTATTTACCTTACAATTCAAATTGATCTTGCCGGTAAAACAACCGGCGAAGGAGAAGTTTTAAAGGACCAGGCTGCCGTTACCTCGTATATTCTCAATGAAGCAAAGCTGGCTGTAGTGCCATTTTATGCTTTTGGATCTTCACATGAATCAAGCTGGTATCGGCTCAGTGTGGGCACTTGTAAAACAGAAGAGATTGATGAGATGCTTGCAAAATTGAAAGAAGCTTTGAGTAAAATGGATAATGCTTAATAGGTAATTGATATTGACGGGCTTTTATTGCTATGCTTTCAGGGTTGTACCCGACACCCAATCAATTCCCCTGGGTGAAACCCAAGGCTATACACATTCCAGCCCTTTGGGCTTACCTGCACAAACCTGATTGACTTTAAATCCTACTGGAAATAAAATAAAATTTTTCATATTTCTCAATGATAAAAAAGAACAAGTTTTTTCCCCTGATCAAATTTACTATTTCATGCTCTATAGCCCGAAGGGCTTCAATATGAATAGCTTCGGGTAAAACCCCGGGAAGAATTAGTTTTTGTTATTTAGAAAAACAAAAGGCTTTAATGTTTTGAGGTTGATGATATCACGAATCACATTTAGCGTGTCGAAGATCTTGTATTTATTTATGTCTATAACCTCGTGGGCAATAGCAATGTTATCTATTAGTTCAACGCGGTACAACATTTCATGAAGTAGTTCTACTTCATGTTCGAGTGCCTGCGGGGTCATTAATTCTTCTTTGAACAAAACCAGCAAATCACGATTAGATTGCCTGTCCATTATTTTCAGGTTTTAGATAGCATATCAATATCCAACCAATCCTTTCTTACTAGGACAACCACAATTACCTTTCTTAGAGGAGGTACAACTTGCTGTCCCAATTGTTGCCATAAGCACCAATAACCATAATATCTTCCTCGGTTGTTTCATATATTCCATCCTAAATTAAACTATTTTCACGTAATATTATTGTTATGTTTTGAAGGCCGGGGAAATTTTTAACAAACAAAAGCAGAAATCCAG
>JBKJPO010000294.1:0-9224 GCA_046595095.1 Chitinophagaceae bacterium | reverse complement strand
CAACAGTTAGTGATGCGTGGCGATCATGCAGATCCTTCTGTAGTAAAAATCGGTGATACGTATTGGGCAAGCGCAACGACGTCCAACTGGTTCCCGGCGTACCCGCTTTTGAAATCGACAGACCTGGTAAATTGGAAAACAGATGGCTATGTTTTTAATAAGTTACCAGGTTGGGCAGATTTTTATTTCTGGGCACCGGAAATCTCTTATGAAAATGGAAAAGTATTTATCTATTATGCTGCACACAAAAAAGGTGGAAATTTATGTCTTGGTGTAGCAAGCGCCGATAAACCTGAAGGGCCATATATCGACCATGGGCCTCTAATGTGCCAGGAGGCAGGATCTATCGATGCTTTTCCTATGCGTGATGAAAATGGTAAGCTTTATATCATTTGGAAAGAAGATGGCAACAGCGTAAATAAACCAACCCCAATCTGGGCACAGGAAATGAACGAAGCCCGAACAGCACTTATTGGTGAGAAACGGGAATTGTTTCGCAATGATAAAACTTGGGAAGGTAACCTTGTTGAAGGTGTTTCTATGATAAAAAAAGGAGATTATTATTATGCCTTTTATGCAGCTGCAGCCTGTTGCGGCCGGGAATGCACTTATCAAACTGGTATTGCAAGATCAAAATTTTTGTTAGGCCCATGGGAGAAGTATGATAAAAATCCTATTCTGAAAAATGACAAGCAATGGAAATGTCCTGGCCATGGAACGCCGATTGAAAAAAATGGCAAGTATTATTTTTTATACCATGCATATGATAAGGACACAGATGTTTATACAGGGAGACAGGGCTTATTAATTGAATTCCGGTTCACACAGGATGGTTGGATTGAGTTTATTAAAAAAAACACAGGCAAGGATGTGCCCATGACATCATATAGCGATAACTTCAGCGGCCGTGCTCTATCAACTAACTGGCAATGGAGTGTCTTTCATCCTATACATTATAAACAACGAATAGGGGAGTTGGAATTGGCGGCTCATCCATCTCATTCTGGTGCATACCTGGGCATCAAAACAATAAGTGGTGAGTATACTACAACCGTGCAAGTAAAAACAAAACGTACATCTGCAACTGCCGGTTTGGGAGCAATTGGGGATGACAAAAATTCAATGAGTGTTATGTTTAAAGATGGGGTGATACACGTTATTCAACTCAAAGATGGCCAGCAATCTGAAATAGTTCAAAAAAATATAAACGTAGGGAACAGCCTGAGTTTGCAAATGCAGGTTACGAAGGGAAAATACTTTACATTTTTTTATAGTACTGATGGAAAAAATTTTAAGAAATTGAATGATAAGCCAGCGGATGGGAGCTTCTTGCCTCCCTGGGACAGGTCACTAAGAGTTGGATTAATTGCCAAAGGTGAAACCAGTCAAAAAGTAACTTTCGATAAATTTCAATTGAACAATAAATAAACCTAAAGTATCAATAAAAATATGGCCAGAACATTATTGGTGATTTTCGCAACTGCAATTCTATCAGGTTGCGGTGATGGAAATAATTCAAAAAATCAAACTGATCCTGCGGATTCAAATCCGGATTCAACTATGAGTATGAATATAATACTTCCGGACAAAAAGCTTTTCCAGGATACGATTGATGGAAAAAATACTGATCTGTTTATACTAAAAAATAAGAATGGAATGACTGCTGCTGTAACTAATTATGGTGGTCGTTTAGTTGGTTTATGGGTACCAGGTAAAGATGGAAAATTAATAGATGTAGTGGTTGGATTTAGCAGCACGGAAGGTTTTATAAATTCAACGGAACGCTATTTTGGAGCCACTATTGGCAGGTATGGGAACAGGATAGCTAAAGGGAAATTTTCATTGGACGGTAAACAGTATACTTTGTTCACCAACAATGGGCCTAATACTTTGCACGGTGGTAAGAAAGGATTCCAGGATGTAGTTTGGGATGCTACTCAACCAAATGATTCCATATTGGAACTACACTACTTAGCAAAAGATATGGAAGAGGGATTCCCCGGAAATCTCGATGTTAATGTGACCTATACATTAACAAACGACAACGAAATTAAATTTGGTTTCCGCGCCACAACGGATAAAAAAACAATAGTGAATTTGACGAATCATGCTTTCTTCAATTTAAATGGAGAAGGATCCGGGACGATAAATAACCATGTATTACAAATTAACGCTGATCTTTATACGCCGGTAGATTCTACATTGATCCCAACAGGTAAAAATGAACCTGTGACAGGAAATCCTTTTGATTTTAGAAAGCCTGCTGCTATTGGCTCAAGATTAGACGAAGCAAATCAACAACTAAAATTTGGAAATGGCTACGATCACAATTTTGTTTTGAATAATACCGGGGCCGGAATGAAGCAGGCTGCGATAGTGACGGGTGACAAGACAGGAATTGTGATGACGATTTACACACCGGAACCTGGCTTACAGTTCTATGGCGGAAATTTTATGCAAAGCAAAAATACTTTCAAAGGAGGATCAAAAGATGATTTTAGAACAGCTTTTTGTTTAGAGACACAGCATTTCCCTGATAGCCCAAACCAGCCTGGCTTTCCATCAACATTATTATTGCCGGGGCAGACTTATCAAACATCATCTGTTTACCGTTTTTCCATAAATAAATAATTTTTTTAAATTAATATCGATAGGCACGATACCTAATTCACTTTTAAAATCTTCCTATGCTCAAGACAGCTGATATTATTGTTTTCCTGGTGTATTTTATTATAGTGGCTTCATATGGCATCTGGATCTACAGGCGCAAGAAAAACATCAAGGAAACTTCAACTGATTTTTTCCTGGCAGAAGGATCGCTTACATGGTGGGCTATTGGAGCCTCACTCATTGCTTCAAATATTTCCGCCGAACAATTTATTGGCATGTCGGGAGCCGGATTTAAATTAGGATTAGCAATCGCTGCTTACGAATGGCTGGCTGCGGCTTCACTCATTATTGTGGCTGTATTTTTTATGCCTATTTATTTGAAGAATCGAATTTTTACCATGCCTCAATTTTTAAAGACGCGGTACAATGAAACGGTTGCGTTGATCATGGCTATATTTTGGTTGTTCCTTTATGTGACCGTCAATCTTACTTCAATCCTTTACTTAGGCACTTTGGCGATAAACAACCTGGCAGGTGGTGATAACTTTCACCTGATCATGATTGGCCTTGCAGTATTTGCATTGATCATTACTTTAGGTGGAATGAAAGTGATAGGTTATACAGATGTAATCCAGGTTGTTGTTTTGATTATTGGAGGATTAGTCACCAGTTATATTGCATTAACACTGGTATCGGAAAATCTTGGTTATGGGAAAGATATTCTTGCAGGTTTTAACGCATTACTTGAGAAAGCACCTGATCATTTTGAAATGATATTTGACAAACCCACTTCTTCGTCGTCGAAGGAACAGGTTGCAAATTATGTGGATCTGCCTGGTGTTGCCATGCTTATCGCCGGTATGTGGATAGCCAATTTAAATTATTGGGGCTGTAATCAATACATCACACAACGGGCACTTGGGGCTAACTTACCTACAGCAAGAAAGGGTATATTATTCGCAGCTTTTTTGAAATTGATGATGCCATTAATCGTTGTTTTACCAGGCATCGCAGCATATGTGTTATATAAGAACGGAGGGCTTCAAAACGAGATGGTCTCAGGTGGTGAATTTCGTAGTGACAATGCTTATTCAGCAATTTTAAATTTTTTACCAACAGGACTAAAAGGGCTTTCTATGGCTGCTTTAACTGCGGCAATTGTAGCATCGCTTGCAGGCAAGGCAAATAGTATATCAACCATTTATACCCTCGATATTTATAAAAAATATGTAAGTAAAAGCGCGCCTGATAATAAATTGGTTTGGATAGGAAGGATCACAGTGTTCGTTGCCCTTATCCTGGCAATAGTCGTAAACTGGAGAGACAGCCTGGGCATTGGGAGTGAAGGAGGATTTGTGTTTATTCAAAAGTATACCGGGTATATATCACCTGCAATCTTCGCAGTATTCTTATTGGGCTTTTTCTGGAAACGAACTACGGCAAATGCGGCTCTTGCAGGAATTATCGGTGGAGTTGTATTGATGATTTTATTTGATAAATTTTTACCAGGCTGGTTTCCTGAAACCCCTTTGTATACAGCTTTTATGAATGCGAAAGGCGTTTATGAAATTCCTTTTTTAATAAGCATGGGTTGGGTATTTTTCTTTACAGTCTTATTAATGGTGATCATAAGCCTGGTAGATAAAAAGAGCGCCAAAGAAATCAATGCCTTAGAAGTAGACTCTTCGATGTTTAAAGTATCGCCGGGTATACTTACAATGATTATAATTATAGTTGGAATATTGCTGGCGTTGTATATTAGATTTTGGTAGACAATTTTAATGGCTGGTTTAAAAATAAAATATATAACCGTTTGAGTCTTCGCTTCAATCATTGATTCATATTTCTTTTCACTATTGATGTCAAACAATTAATTCGGGAAATTATTGATTCTAAACTAACGCCCGATTACAATTTCCCGGATGCCGGGAATAATTTAATCTACCTGCACTTTTATAGTTTTATTTAAAGGCAAATTAGCGTTAGCTTTTTCACATTCTACAAAATACATATCAATCATACCCTTATTTTTGGCTGCAATTTTTCCACGGTAACTGCAATCGAAATCCTCTTTAATATGCTCATAAACAGTATCGGAAATATTAATCTTGTTGGATTCTGAACTTTGTTCCATTCTTGCAGCAGTGTTTACCGTATCACCCCAGATGTCATAAGCAAATTTTTTGTCTCCTACAATTCCCGCTACTACAGGGCCCGCATGAATACCTATACGGATTGAAAAGAAAGTTTTCCCTTCCGATATTCGTTGTTCCTGCATTTTTTTTACAAAGCTGAGAATATCCAACGCGGCATTTATGGTATTCTTAATATTGTAATCATCGGGGTTGGGCAACCCACTAACGCATAAGTATGCATCACCAATGGTTTTTATTTTTTCGAGTTTATAGTTTGAAACAATCTCATCTATTTTGCGAAAGCACATATCTATTTCATTCACCAGTTCTTCCGGTGAAAGTTTCTCACTAACTAGCGTAAAGTCTTTAAAGTCTGTAAATAATACTGCAACATTTTCAAAGAGTCGTGGTTGGGATCTGCCCGTGAGTTTTAATTCTGCAGCCACATCCTCCGGTAAGATGTTCAACAAAAGGTCATCTGACTTTTTCTTTTCTATCCGTAATTCTTCGGTGCGATCCTGGACCTTGTTTTCGAGATCTTCGTAAAACAGTGAATTTTCAATTGAAACAGCAATCTGGCCTGTTAATAAGCGAAGCAATGCAATTCTTTTTTCGGTGAAGGCACCTGTAATCAGGTTATTGGATAGATATATGACGCCCTGCAATTTTCCCTGGTTAATAAATGGCATACATAATATAGACTTGGGCTGTTGGGCTTTAATGAACTGATCATTTGCAAATAAGAAACTTGTCCTTGCATCGTCAAGTATAACTGTCTCCCTGGTTAATTGCACATAATTTATTATGGATGTGGCAAGTTTTTTATCAATGTTTACATGAGTCGGGGGCACCATCATCACATCATCTTTGTCTGCATGGCTTTCTGCTTCAATAATAAGTTCTCCTTTTTTTTCCATGATAAAAAAGCTTTGTTGAGCACCGGCATTTTCCATGGTGATCTGCATTAATTTTTTTAATAAACGGGAAAAAATAATTTCGCCTGATAATGCAGTAGATGCCTTTAGCACTGAGGTAAGATCAAGACCTGAGGTGGTGGTATCCTGGTGTTGTTGCTTTTCCTCCCATAAGTCAGCTGACCCTGTTTTTCCTAAACCATACTTCACGTTCATTTGTTTAACCTTTGCGTCAGCACCCCATCGATGATATGCTTTAGCTGCATTATTGAGATAAAATTTTGCAATACTTTCGTCGCCATTTTCTAAATAGAAATTGCCTGCTTTTTCCCAACATAATGCCTCATCGATTACCATATTATCTGTCGCCAGTCGAATTGCCTGGTCATATAATGATCTGGCCTCTTCTTTTTTATTATAAATTTTTTTATACTCTGCTTCTACCAGTAATCTTTTGTGCTGATAATTTTTAGAACAAAGAGCTTCATATTTTTTTAGCCTGTCCATGTTTTTTTTCAGCTGTCCTTCCAGGTTATTCTCTTCCAACTCTGCAGAAGATTTAAAACAACCAGTTATAGCCAATGATTCATAGAAATAAAACAATGGATAGAGTGCCGAACCTTTTATACTCTCCTGGTAAAGAGCGGCTTTACCTGCAAACGCATAAGCTTTATCGGCATCATTGAAAATAAGTGCCAGTACTGTCTTTTGCAGATATAAATTTTGATAATAGATATCATTCTTCGAATCTGTGGTAAGTTCCACCTGTGATTCATCAAAAAATTCGCCGTTTAGTTCTGAAGGATTTTCTGTATCCCCGGTTAAATTTTTTATCGATTGTATAAATAATTTTATTCTTTTAATAGTAAGCTCCTGGCGCAAAGGTTCGACCTGTTTATCCAATGTCTCTGCTTTTTGTAACAGGCCACCCAGGTTGATGCCGCTGTAAAATGAATGATAAATTATATTATGTGCCAGGTACGATGAATATTCGTAGTCTCCGGTCTCCAGCCCAATCCGGAAAGCTTCTTCCAATCCTGGTAGTGTCTCAGGTAAATGAGTCTTCCAATGCATAAAAAATACATTGTAGGTCATCAGGATAGAAGGTTTCCATCTCTCTGCTTTCAAACGTGTGATAAGGTCGAGAGCAAGACGGCAATTATCTATTCCCTGGTCAAGCTTTCCCAGGTAAGCACTTTGTATAAATCCATAAACATTGAATGCAAATGGCGTTACTGGCGACAAACCGTATTTAACCGATAATTGTACAGCTTTAAATGCAATCAATGGTAACAAGGAGGGTGAAGCGAAATAAGCCGGGGATGCAATTTCGTATAATAACCGCATGGCGGCTAACTTTTGCAGATCTTTCATCTCCGGGAGATTGGAAATATAGGAAGATGGTTTGTTGAAAAGTAAGAACTGTGTTTTTATAAGCTCTGCAGCAACGGATAATTTGCCGGGTTTTTGAGGAAAACTAATCCCTAGTTCATCTAATTTTTCTAATCCATATTGAATTGCCTGTGGATATTTATTACTGGCAATAAATTTCTGAATGGCCAATTCATGAGCTCGAATACTATCTGTATTTTTTTGACTATGTTGAATAATCTCTTTAACCAGGTTATCCGTTATTTCATATTCTCCAGACAGGTAAGCAGCTTCTGCAGCGTCATTGTACAAGCTCAGGGTATTTTCATAAAATAAAGTCCAGGCGGTTGCTGGCTGTAAAGAAATTGCTTTATCCAAATATTGAAAAGCCTGGTGGTGAGCCGATGACGACATGGCTTTTCGTCCCGCCTGCAAATTCAGATTGGCAATATATTTTTTTGTTTTATCATCAGATACCATGTCAGAGCCGAGGTTCCATTGATCTGTGATATCAAAAATGCGCCCGGGTAATTCATACTCGGTTGTAATACCGGATAGCAATTTGCCGATACTTAAGTGAAGTAATTTTTTTTCGTCTTGTGAAATGAGTGAATAAATAGTTTGCTGGATTCTGTCATGAGCAAAACGATATCCTCCTTTTGTAGAAATAATCAATCCTTCCTGCAAGGGTTTTTGGAAATAAATTTCCAGCGTTTCAATATTTTTTTGCTGGAGGAGAGAAATATTGTGCAGATCAAATTTGTTCCCAATACAAGAACATAATTTCAACAACTCAATAGTTTCTGGTGATAATTTTTGTACCATTGCAGTCATAAGATCAACAACATTTCCTGATACATTCATTTCTTTGATCTTCTCAGCATTCCACTCCCAGTTTTTTGTTTTAAAAATAAACTGCAAAAGACCTTCTTCATAAATCGACTTCATGAATTGATGAATATAAAAAGGATTGCCTTTTGTTTTTTGATAAATGATTCCGGAAAGTTCAGAGCTGTTTTCTTGTTCCGAGCGTAATGTATCTATTACTAACTCATTCACTTGTTCCTGGTTAAGATCAGCTAATTCAATTTTAGTAAAGGGTAAATCCTCTTCCTCAAGGTTGCTGATCATTTTTAAAAGCGGGTGCTGATCTACGGCTTCGTTGTTACGATATGAGCAAATGATCATTAAGTGTTGAAGTTCTTTATCACTCATAATATGTTTTATAAGTTGGAAAGAACTTTCATCCGACCATTGCAGATCATCTAAAAAAAGTACCAGGGGATGTTGCTTTGCTGCAATTGCATACAAAAAATTTGTAAATACATAGTGGAAACGGTTTTGTGCCTCAATGCCTTTTAATAAAGGCACTGCAGGCTGCGGACCAATTAATGTTTCGAGGCCCGGAATTAGTTCTGTTAATATATTTGCAAGTGGAGCAAGGGCATTTTGAATCGTCGTGCGCCAATAGGATAACCGGGTATTATCTCCGGCCAGTAAAAATTGAATAAATTCTGAAAATGCCTGGATAAAAGCAGAATAAGGTTTATCACGTAGTAATTGGTCAAATTTTCCACAGATATAGTGGCCTTGTTTTTCAATAACGGTTTTTTGAAGACTGGTTACTAATACTGATTTGCCACTGCCTGCATAACCTGAAACTAAAACCATTTCGCGGTGCCCGGCTACGCATTTATGAAATTGCTGGCGCAGTTGTTCAATAGCTTTTTCCCTTCCGTATAATTTTTGTTTGAAAATTAATTTACCTGAAAAGTCTTTTTTCCCTAATTCAAAGCTGGGTATATTTTCATTTTGTTTGAACTGCTCATAACAATGGGATAAATCATGTGAGAGTCCTGATGCAGATTCATAACGATCTTCGGCATTTTTTGCTAATAATTTATTTATAATATCAGAGACCATGTCTCCAACTTTATTATTCACTTCTTTTGCGGGTAATGGAGCTTTTGCAATATGGGCAAAAATTAATTCCAGGGGATCTTTACTTTCAAAAGGTAAAATGCCTGTAAACAATTCATATAATATTACGCCAAGTGAATAAAGGTCACTGCGATTGTCAATATTGCGATTAATGCGACCGGTTTGTTCCGGGGAAATATAATGAAAGGAAACTGCTTTTGGAGAAACCTGGTTGTATGACGTAGAAAAAATTCCAACACGGCAGGCTGCTGAT
>JBKJPO010000029.1:0-4925 GCA_046595095.1 Chitinophagaceae bacterium | reverse complement strand
GTCCATATAGTTTAAACTTCAGTACATTAAGCTGTAAGCCGCCCAACATAGAAAAGTCTCCTTTCTTAAAAGCCTGCTGGCCATTCTGCAATATATTTTCTGACTCGTCGAGCAGGATACCAAATTGTGGCCCAGCCTGCAAAGACAAAAGATTTGTGAGTTTGTAATTGAATATCACCGGGATGCTCAGGTATTTCAATTGTATATTTTTTACATTGTTGAAGGCATAGATCTCACTGAATTTTGAAGAGGTATCTGTATTTACCTGGTTAAATAACACCTCCGGCTGGATACTGAATTTCTTGCCAAGTCCCACCTGAATATATGCACCAGCGTGATAACCGTATTCAAATTTTTCGCTGAAAGCCAGGCCGGTTATTTTATTCATGCTGGCACCAGCTTTTGCTCCAATCTTAAATAATTGAGCCGATGAAGTGAATGAGAACAGCAGTAAGACTGCTAATAAGGTAAGTGCGGGTTTCATAAAGAATTTACATTTTAGTTAGGATAGGATATTCAAGTAAAGTGCCAAGGTAAAGAAGATGGAAGAGTTTCAATAAGCTGAGGTTCATATTTAACAAATGTGTAAGAATATTCATTTGGAGTAATTCTATAAATTACCTTTTGCTATTGAGCAATAAGAATATTTTTTTTACCGGAGAATACTTTGGGACTATGGGAAATATTCAATGTGTAAAGAAGATAAGTCTTGCGGGACTTCAACGAGAATATTTTCGGATGAATCACATAAGATAAGTTCCTTCAATTCATTAACCCCCAAATTGTTACCTTCGCCCTTCAATAAAATCATATGCAAAAAATAGGCATCCTGGGAGGTGGACAATTAGGAAGAATGCTATTACAAGCTGCTGCAAATTACCCTGTTGAAACTTTCGTTATGGAGAATGATTCAACCTGCCCTGCTGCTCATCTTTGTCATCATTTTGTTCAGGGCGATATCAGATCTTTTGAAGATGTATATAATTTTGGAAAAGCCCTTGATGCGATAACCATTGAGATCGAATCGGTAAATGAAGACGCTCTTGAGAAACTGGAGCAGGAAGGTGTTCGCGTCTATCCCTCCCCTGCTGCGCTTAAAATAATTAAGGATAAAATAAAACAAAAGCAATTTTATAAGCAAAATGAAATTCCTTCCCCGGAATTTGCAGTAACGAATACCATTGAAGAATTATCGCAGCATACTAATCTATTTCCTGGTGTGCATAAAATTGCCACAGGTGGATATGATGGACGCGGTGTGGAATTGCTCAACTCTAGCGCCGATGTGGTAAGAGGATTTAATGCGCCGGCTGTATTTGAAAAAGCAATCGAAATCGATAAAGAAATTGCCATGATGATTGCTGCCGACGATAAAGGCAATCTCGCTTTATATTCCCCGGTGCGCATGATATTCAGCCCGGCATTAAATCAATTGGATTATCTTCTCAGCCCGGCAGATCTGGAAGAGAAAATCCTCTGGCGTATAGAAGCGATTGCGATGAGGGTGGTTCAAGAGCTCAAAAGTCCGGGTATTTTCGCTGTCGAAATGTTTGTAGCAAGAGATGGCAACATCTGGGTAAACGAAACTGCACCACGTGTTCATAATAGCGGCCATCATACCATTGAAGGAAACTATTCTTCGCAATTCGATATGCTCTGGCGAATTATGCTAGGCTACCCACTTGGAAATACGGATGCCATCATGCATTCCGCCATGGTAAACCTGGTAGGCGAAGAACAATTTTCGGGGCCTGCTGTTTATGAAGGTCTGGATGAAGTTTTGAAAATGGATAATGTGTTTGTTCATATTTATGGGAAAAAGGAAACCAGGCCCGGCAGAAAGATGGGGCACGTTACTATCCTGAGCACAGAAAAACAGGAACTGATTCATAGATCGGGAATTATTAAGCGTGTGCTTCGTGTGATTTCAAAATAAATTATTACCAGCATGATATTTGACAACCATCAAAATACAACCGCAAGAAATTATCAAATAAGACGTCTCAATTAGTCAATCACCAGTAAAGTGCCCTCATGAATTGGAAAACAAGCGTGACATGTTGTTTCTTCTCTTTTGCATTATTTTCCTGTAAAGAAAAAAAAACAACCGAAAAGAAAGAACAACAACCCTCTGGCAGAAATCAACAAATTGTAGTAGAAGGCCATATCGTCAAAACATCTACAACTAATGAAGACCTTGAAGTTCCTGGTACCTTGCTCCCCTTTGAAGAAACTGAAATTCATCCTGAAGTTCCCGGTAAAATTGTTGCATTAAGATTTTCTGAAGGCAGCAATGCCGGTCGTGGTGCATTGCTTGCCAAAATTTTTGACGGGGACCTGCAAGCGCAGAAAAGAAAGCTGCAGGTACAATTGAGTACATCCCAAAAAACTCAGGAACGCCAGAATGAATTACTTAAAATAAACGCCATCAGCCAGCAGGATTATGATTTGGCAATGCTGCAAACAAGTTCTTATCGTGCGGATATCCAGATCTTAAATGCGGAGATAGCTCGAACCGAGATCAGGGCCCCCTTCAGCGGCAAAGTTGGATTCCGGAATATAAGCATCGGCGCATATGTTACCCCGGCAACTATCATTACAACTATCAGGCAGGTGAATCAGTTAAAGCTTACATTTTCCATACCCGAACGTTACGCAAGCAAAGTCGCCGTTGGTAATTACACGAGTTTTACGGTGGAAGGGGCGCCAGGGAAATATTCAGCAAGAATCATTGCAACTGAATCAGGAATTACTGAAGCCACGCGCAGTCTGCTTGTAAAAGCTGTTGTTGAAAAAGTTGACCGGTATCTTACTTCAGGATCTTTTGCCAAAGTAATCTTTAGCATGGGAGAAGATAATACTTCAATAATGATTCCCTCGCAGGCAGTGCTTCCACAAGCCAGGGGCAAAAAAGTTATTGTGTATAGGAGCGGTGGTGTAGAGTTCCAGACCGTCACGACTGGCAACAGGGATTCTGCGAATGTACGAATCATGAGCGGTCTTGCTGTGGGTGACACCATCATTACAACTGGCCTTCTAACGGTTAAGCCTGGGGGCAAAGTTAAATTAACCAGGGTAAAATAGGAAAGCAGAAATATGAACATTTCACACTTCAGTTTAAAAAGGCCGGTATTTGCAGTGGTAATGAACCTGATGTTTATCATTTTTGGTGTGATTGGATTCAGAGCTCTTGGTATCCGGGATTATCCTGCAATCGACCCGCCCAACATTAACGTTCGTACTTCCTATCCTGGTGCAAATGCAGATATTATTGAATCCCAGATCACCGAACCACTGGAAAAAGCCATTAATGGAATTGCAGGAGTAAAGAATATGACTTCCACCAGCAACCAGGGTTCGAGTAATATCAACGTTGAGTTTGAATTGAGCATAGACCTGGAAGCTGCGGCTAATGATGTCCGTGATAAAGTGTCACAGGCTTCGCGTTCATTACCTGAAGACCTTGATGCACCGCCTGTGGTTACCAAAGCAGATGCAAGTTCCGACGCTATCTTATCTATGACTGTACAGAGTGATTTAAGGAATCAACTTGAAATAACTGAATACGCGAATAATAATATCCTGGAGCGTTTGCAAACTATTCCTGGTGTGAGTACGATTAATATTTGGGGGGAAAAAAGATATGCAATGCGTATCTGGTTTAATCCAACAAAGCTAAGCGCCTACAACCTCACTGCACAGGATGTTCAACGTGCATTGCTACAGGAAAACGTTGAATTGCCTTCCGGGAAGATAGCAGGAGATGCCACCGAATTATCTGTGAGAACATTTGGTCGGCTCAATACTGAGGAAGAATTTAATAATGTGATCGTAAACAATGTAAACGGCACTGAGATTAAACTCCGCGATATTGGTGAAGCTGTTCTGGGCCCGGAGATTGAAGAAAGTGTGCTTAAAGAAGGAGGCGTTCCCATGATTGCACTGGCTATTGTACCGCAACCCGGGACAAACTATGTTGCCATCTCAAATGAATTTTATACACGCCTTGAGCAGATTAAAAAAGACCTGCCCGAGGATATGAAATTGAATATGGCTCTCGACCAGACTGTGTTCATCAAGAGGGCGATTTCAGAAGTACAGGAAACACTCATTATTGCTTTTATACTTGTTGTATTGATTGTTTACTTATTCTTCAGAGACTGGCTGATCGCCATCCGCCCATTGATTGATATTCCTGTTTCCCTCATAGGCGCTTTCTTTATTATGTACGTCTGTGGTTTCACAATAAATGTATTGAGCCTATTGGCCATAGTACTTGCAACAGGTCTTGTTGTTGATGATGGTATTGTGGTAACAGAAAATATTTATAAAAAAATGGAAGGGGGTATGGATCGTTACCAGGCCGCAAGAGAGGGTTCAAAAGAAATTTATTTTGCCGTAATAGCTACTTCGATAACCCTCGCAATTGTATTCCTCCCTATTATTTTTCTTGAAGGATTTGTGGGCAGGCTTTTCCGTGAGTTTGGAATTGTGGTTGCCGGGGCTGTACTCATTTCTGCATTTGTTTCGCTAACACTTACACCTGTACTTAATGTAAAACTTTCCAGGAAGACTTTCCGACACTCCTGGTTTTATACTAAAACTGAGCCTTTTTTTACCGGGATGGAAAATCTATACGGGCGAACGCTTAAAGCGTTTATGCGTGTACGGTGGATGGCATGGGTGCTTGTTGCAGTTTGCTTCGGGATGATATTTTTAATCGGAAGCAGCATAAAATCAGAACTGGCGCCGATGGAAGATCGTAATCAATTCAGGCTCCAGGTTACAGCACCGGAAGGCACAGCTTTTGACTATATGGATAATTATATCGACCGGTTGGCCACATTTGTAATGGATTCCGTACCTGAGAACCGGGTTGTGATGAGCTTTACAGCTCCCGGATTCCTCGGAGGCGCTGTGAATAG
>JBKJPO010000013.1:0-8652 GCA_046595095.1 Chitinophagaceae bacterium | reverse complement strand
TATTCTTACAGGCAAAGTTCCGGAACTGGTCAATTATTTTGCGGAGCACATGGATGTAAATGCAATTTTGTTCAGCGAGGCTGATTCGGGTACTAAGAAAATTGTCCAGGAAAAAGCGGCAATGAACCTCAAAAGAGTAATATTTTATGATAAAAAAGAATGGACTGCTGAAACAGGACAGTCGCCATATTTTATCATGGACACACAAGAAATAAAAACAACCTGGCATCCCATTGAAAATATTAGTGGAGCCAAAACAGGTTATTGATGCATACAACCTTATTTAAAAACATAAGCTCTTTATGGTGGTAGTATTTGGCCGCTTATTTGTAAATAGTTATTTATGAAGATGCAAATTGCACTTATTTTAATATTGGTTTCTGCAAATCTGTATGCCCAGGAAGCAGATAGTATTATCGTTCCTCCTTCGCGTATAGTTCACCGTGATATTCGTGTGGATATGCTTGGTAAAAAGCTTGCAGAGCTCAATGCCAATGAAAAAAAAATGCAGGAAAGAACCGCAATGGGCTTCAGGCTCCAGGTTTTAAGTACCAACGATAGGGAACACGCCATGAAAACCCGGACTTCCCTCCTTCAAAAATTTCCTGAACAAAAGACTTACATGTTTTACCAGGCGCCATTTGTAAAGATCCGCTTCGGTAATTTTCGCTCAAAACAGGATGCCGAGATCTATAAAAAGCAGATCAGTCGCATGCTGGGCGGAGCCTCCATCTATACTGTTGCAGAAAGAATTGAAGTGAAGCCGGAGAAGGATAGGGAAATAGAGGAAGAGAATTAGAAATTTATTACCATATCATCCACTCCCTGTTTTCATCGTGAAAAATTATCGTTACCAGATCACGCAGCTTATAAGGAATCACGGAGAGCTACAGTAAATTATTTTATACATGCATAAAGGTTTCCTTGCAACCGCAATAATATTCGGAATTCTTTCTGTAATTCTCGGTGCATTTGCAGCACACAAATTGCGTGAGACAGTCTCTGATTATGCCGTAAATATTTTTGAAACAGGCGTTCGATACCAATTCTATCATGTGTTTGCGTTACTGGCTGCGGGAATTTTGTTTAAAGAATATCCTGGCAAATGGTTGAAAGCTTCCGGATGGTTTTTTATCTTAGGCATACTACTTTTCTGTGGATCTCTTTACGCATTAATGTTTGTAAAAGCTGCCGTACTGCCCGGATACAATTGGCTTGGACCAATTACCCCAGTGGGTGGGTTAATGTTTATCATGGGTTGGATTTGTTTGTTAATTGCGGTCCTGAAAAAAAAGAATGTGTATGGTTAGATAGCATGAACAATTTTAGAAGAGGGGCATCGATGTTTCTACTCTTGTTCCCCCATTTCCATCAATCTCCATCTTTCCTCCAAGCATCTCTAGCCTTTTCCTGATATTCTTAATTCCATTGCCTTGTTTTCCATTCAGTGACTTTGTAAAGCCATTGCCATTATCTGATACGACCAGCGTTAATTCTGAATCAAATTCAAGATCAATTTTTACCTCGCTGGCTGCAGAATGTTTTAAAACATTTGCAAGCAGCTCATTAAGGATCAGGTAAATATTTCTTCTTCTTTCTCCACTCACTTCCAACGTCGGAATGTTTTCCGGAGTATTTATGATGCAATTTATTTTGGTGTCTTCAAAATATTCAATAGCAATTTTGCGCAGGTAGCAAACCAGGTTGTCCAAACTGTCGTTAGACTGGTCCATTGTCCAGATGATCGCATTCATCCTGTTGATAAGTTCATTTGACAGCGATGAAATCTTTTCCAGTTCGGGCATTTGATTACCGATTCTTTCTTTTGCCAGCTCGCTGTAAATGCGAATAGAAGTGAGACCTGCGCCCAGGTCATCGTGAAGATCAGCGCTGATCCTTGTTCGTTCCTCCTGTCTTGATTGTAAGATGGCAAGATTTTTTTCGAGTTCTTTTTTCTCAATAAGCTCATTACAGGTTTCCCTTTCACGCTTTTTCATGAACCAGAAATAACTGCAGAGAAATACGGCCAAAATGGATAAAAAAATGGAAATGATTACTGACAGGTTAGCAGCTTGAAGATCAATCCGGGCAAATATCTCATTCATGAATTACAGGGTTGTGCAATAGTAAACTGTCCTTAACTTGAGAATATCAATTACTGTGCCCCAAGGGCATAGGTGTAATCCAAAATCATAAGTTAAAAATAATGCCGGCTCGCTTCGCTGTAACAGAATTTCAGCTTGGGTTTTATATATCTTTGCCAAACATGTCAAAGAGTACTAAAAGCAAAAAGTCAAAAGCACCTGACCCTGAAAAGCTGAACCCGGAGAAAGCAGAGAAAATTGAAGTTAAAAAGCTTTGGAAGGATGAGCGCACACATAAGATCCTCGGATCATTATGCCTATTGATCGCGTTTCTGCTTTTTGTTGGTTTCACCTCATATCTTTTTACATGGGAAGAAGACCAGGACAAAGTTGCAAAAGGTGCAAAAATTTTATTGCCAAGCCATGAAGAAAAAGTAGGGAATATGCTCGGCACAGCAGGAGCATGGTTCGCGCATGTATTTTTCAGGCTTGGATTCGGTATTGCCTCATACCTGGTTTGCAGCTTCTTTTTTATTGCCGGGGTTAATTTATTTTTTGGAAGAAAATTATTTTCTCTTAGCCGTAATATTAAGTATGTAATCATTGGCCTAATCGTGATCAGTGTTGGTGCATCATTTATTATGCAGGGAAATAGTTTTCCCTGGGGTGGAGCTGTTGGAGATATGATCAATACCTGGCTGCAGCAAATAATTGGGAAAGTTGGAACTGCTGCGCTCCTTCTCGTTGCTGGTCTTGCTTATGTGATCTGGCGCTTTAATCCTGCATTTAATTTGCCTAAAAAGCAAGCTGCTGCATTTGAAGTACCGGGTTCACCATTAATGGAAACGGCTCTGCATGCTCAGGATGCTGTTGATGAAGCAAAACTTTTTGTTGAAGATTCATTTCTTGAAAATGCCGACCTGCAAGGGAATGCAATGAGAGGAGATGCTGGCATGCTATCCATTCCATCTCAGGATAATCCAGCGCTAAACCACGATCTCCAGATCATTGAACGTGAGCCTGGTGTAGGATCCAGATCTGCAAGAGTACTTAACCCTATTACCGAACTGCCAAAACCGGCAATTTCACCAGCTGTTGCGGACCACACAAATGTTGTAGGGAATGATTCTCCATTTGATGATGTGAAATATGCACCGGCTTCAAAAAAAGATAAACTCGTTGCAGAAAATGTAGAACTGGAGATTAAAACTTTACCAGAAAAGAGTGAACATGAAGCACCGCTTACTGCAATTGAAAAAGTAAAAGCACAGGCTCCTTACGATCCTATTTTGGATCTTAAAGATTACAAATATCCCAACCTGGATTTGCTTGAAGCCCATGGCAGCGAAAGTATCGTAAAAGATCCGGCTGAGCTGGAAGCAAACAAAAACCAGATTATTAATACGCTCAAGAACTATGATATCCTGATCCAGAAGATCTCTGCAACGGTGGGGCCTACTGTTACTTTGTATGAAATCGTTCCTGCTGCCGGGGTACGAATTAGCCGTATAAAAAATCTTGAAGATGATATTGCGCTTAGCCTCGCGGCGTTAGGTATACGAATCATCGCTCCAATTCCGGGCAAGGGTACGATCGGTATTGAAGTACCAAATGTGAAGAAGACTATAGTGAGTATGCGCACTTTGCTTAGCTCAGAAAAATTTACACACAATAATTATTCATTGCCCATCGCTATCGGAAAGAAGATCGATAATGAAAATTTCATTGTTGACCTCACTACTATGCCTCACCTGCTGATGGCCGGTGCAACTGGCCAGGGCAAATCGGTTGGGTTAAATGCCATCCTGGTTTCACTGCTCTATAAAAAACATCCGAGCCAATTGAAATTTGTGCTGGTGGATCCCAAGAAAGTGGAATTAAGTATTTATAGTAAAATTAAAAAGCATTTCCTGGCTAAACTACCCGGTGAGGATGATGCGATAATAACAGATACTAAGAAAGTGATCCATACATTAAATGCACTTTGTATCGAAATGGATAATCGTTATGACCTTTTAAAAGAAGCAGGCTGCAGGAACATCAGGGAGTATAATGAAAAATTCGTAGCACGCAGGCTTAACCCTGAAAAAGGCCACCAGTTTCTACCCTTCATAGTATTGGTCGTGGATGAATTTGCCGACCTTATCATGACCGCCGGTAAGGAAGTGGAGATGCCAATTGCCCGCCTGGCACAACTTGCAAGGGCTGTGGGCATTCACCTGATTATAGCTACGCAACGGCCATCAGTAAATATCATAACGGGAACTATCAAAGCAAACTTTCCTGCGAGGATTGCGTTTAAAGTCAGCAGTAAAATTGATAGCCGTACCATTCTTGATGTGGGCGGAGCAGAACAATTGATTGGTAAAGGGGACATGCTTATCAGTTATAATGGGGAATTGGTAAGGTTGCAATGTGCTTTTGTGGATACACCTGAGGTTGATAAAATCACTGATTTTATTGGTGATCAGCCGGGATACCCGGATGCATTTCTCTTGCCGGAATATGTTGATGAAAAAGAGTTGGAAGGAAAGGATTTTGATATGAATGATAAAGATCCATTGTTTGAAGACGCAGCAAGAATGATCGTTACCAGTCAGATGGGAAGTACCTCCTTGCTTCAACGCCGGATGAAACTTGGTTACAACAGGGCAGGAAGGCTTATGGACCAGCTAGAAGCAGCAGGCGTTGTTGGACAGAGTAATGGAAGTAAAGCGCGGGAGGTTTTGATCAGGACTGAGGCGGAGCTTGAGCAGTATTTGAGTAGATAGATAGTGGTAGTGGCAGTGGCAGTGGGCAGTTGCAGTTGCAGTCGGGAGTCGTAAGTAATTAGCAAATGGATTACCTACTCACTGCTACTCCCTACTACTACTGCCCACTGCCACTGCTACTCCCCACTCCACACTGCTTACTAAAATTCCAATCATGAAGTTTCTCATAGCCGGACTTGGCAATATAGGTTCAGAATACGCTCATACCCGGCACAGCATTGGTTTTGATGTGGCAGATGCATTTGTATTTAAGCATGGTGGATTTTTTAGAACAGATCGACTTGCAGAAGTGGCCGAAGTAAAATACAAGGGTAAGACCTTCATTGTGATCAAACCTTCCACTTATATGAACCTAAGTGGTCGTGCCTTCAAATACTGGCTGGATAAAGAAAAGATTCCACTTGAACATTCGCTGACTATCGTAGATGACCTGGCACTGCCATTAGAAAAACTACGTCTACGGAAAAGCGGTAGTGATGCCGGTCATAATGGCTTGCGGGATATTCAGAACATCCTTGGGACCGATGCTTATCCTAAGCTTAGGTTTGGTATCGGGAATTCTTTTCCAAAAGGTATGCAGGTGGAATATGTACTTGGTAAATGGTTTAAAGAAGAATTGCCTACTGTAAAACTTAAAATAGAGCGATCGCTTGAAGTAATTGAAAATTTCGCCAGCATAGGAATCGACCGAACGATGGGGTTGGTAAATAATCTTATTATTAAACCGGAATGAATCACGTAGAGACTGGCTGCGCCTGTCTTTATCTCCATAAACGGGAATGAATCATAGCCTGGCTGCGTCTGTCACCATTTCAATAAAGCATTCACTAACCAGCGCATGTCCTTAGTCTTCATTCGTTCAAACATAAACGTTATTCTTTTTTTCATTTATAATTTTATATTTTCGCTTACCAGAACCCCCTGCACTAAAAAAGCTGCTTACAATGAAAATATTTTGTATAGGGAGGAACTTTGCTGCGCATGCCAAGGAGTTAGGGAACGAAGTACCGGATGAACCGGTTGTTTTCATGAAGCCCAAAAGTGCATTGCTACAAAGTCATACTCCTTTTTACTATCCTGAATTTACTAATGAGCTAAACTACGAGTGCGAGCTTGTGCTTAGGATTTGTAAGAATGGGAAATACATCCAGGAAAAACATGCTTCGAATTATTTTAATGGCATTACTGTCGGGATAGATTTTACCGCGCGCGATATACAGGATGTATTAAAATCAAAAGGATTACCCTGGGAAAAAGCAAAAGCTTTTGATAATTCAGCAGCAGTTGGAAAATTTATTGACACAACTCCTCAATTCAACAGAAAGAATGTGAGCTTCTGTATGTATAAAAACAAAGAACTGGTTCAGCAAGGCAATTCTGGTGGAATGGTATTCAATTTTGACCAGATTATCTCCAATATCTCCAATTATTTTTCTATAAACATTGGCGATCTCATATTCACCGGAACCCCGGCCGGGTCTGGCGAATGCGTTGTGGGAGATGTATTGGAAGCTTTTATTGAAGAACAAAACCTTCTTTCGCTTGAAATAAAATGATCCGCTTCTTTTTGATGCGTCGACGACCCCGTCATATACTGTATTTTTTGCTTTAATTTGCAGCCCGGTCATACCGGCAAATGGGAACCACGATTGATCTATGCAAACAATCTCATTCAAGGTATTTTCTGAAAGTAAGCTAAAGGATACATTGAATTATACATGATCACCCCGGAAAAAGTTTTAAAAGCATATGAACTGATGTGTACTGCCAACGCCATGGCAGTTACGTATGAGCATAACCGACAGGTTTGCAAGTATGTGCACAGCACTTCGAGGGGACATGAGGCTATCCAATTAGCAACAGCTTTCAACCTGCTCCCCTGCGATTTTATCAGTCCATATTACCGTGATGAATGTATGTTGTTGGGACTTGGTTTTAGCCCGTATATACTTATGCTGCAATTGTTGGCAAAAGGAAATGACATCTTCACAGGGGGAAGAGAATACTATTCTCATCCTAATTACCGGGGAGATGATAAGCCAACGATAATTCATCAAAGCAGTGCTACCGGTATGCAGGCAATTCCTACTACCGGTATAGCGCAGGGTCTGAAATATCTCAAAGAGATTGACTCTGAGAAATTTCGCCGTGGAGCTAACGGAGAAAATCCGCTGGTAATCTGCTCGCTTGGCGATGCAAGTATAACCGAAGGCGAAGTGTCAGAAGCATTCCAGTTTGCAGCATTAAAACAATTGCCCATTATTTACCTGGTACAGGATAATAACTGGGGTATCAGCGTATCTGCTGAAGAGGCGCGTACAAATAATGCAGCAGAATTTGCCAAAGGTTTTAAAGGATTAAATCACATCAGCGTTGATGGGAGTGATTTCCTGGAAAGTTATAAAGTGATTAATAAAGTTGTGGATGAAGTCAGGGTAAAGCAGCAACCCTGGCTCGTTCATGCCCGTGTTCCCTTATTGGGCCATCATACCAGTGGTGTGCGAAAAGAATTTTACCGCACAGATGAAGACCTTGCAAGGCATGCATTAGACGACCCGTTTGCAAGACTAAGAAAAAAACTTTTGCAGTTTGGTACCGATGAAAAGGAATTAGAGCGGATAGAACAATACAGTTCAGAACTTGTGATGCAGGATTTTGAAAAAGCTATTGCTGCACCCGAACCTGATCCTGCAACAGTCTCTGATCATATTTTTGTTCCTTCCCCGGTTGTCAAAGAATCGGGTACAAGAGTACCGATTGGAAAAGATAAAGTAATGATGGTGGATGCAGCACTGTTTGCCATACGCGAAATCATGGATGAATTTCCGGAAGCAGTATTGTATGGACAGGATGTAGGAAAAAGGCTGGGTGGCGTATTTCGCGAAGCGGCAACACTTGCACAACAATTTGGTGAACACCGTGTATTCAACACCGCTGTCCAGGAAGCGTATATTGTAGGTTCTACCGTAGGGATGAGCGCCACAGGTGTTAAGCCAATTGTAGAGATCCAGTTTGCAGATTATATCTACCCGGGTCTTAACCAGCTTGTGACTGAAATTTCAAAAAGCTGTTATCTGTCCTGCGGAAAATTTCCTGTACAGACCCTCATACGGGTACCCATAGGCGCTTATGGAGGAGGGGGCCCATACCACAGCGGAAGCATTGAAACTACATTGCTAAGCATCAAAGGTATAAAGATCGCATACCCCTCCAATGCAGCAGATATGAAGGGCTTGATGAAGGCTGCATTTCTTGACCCAAATCCGGTTGTGATGCTTGAACACAAAGGATTGTACTGGAGTAAAGTTCCGGGTACTGATGAAGCCCGTACTATTGAACCGGCTAAAGATTATATACTTCCGTTTGGTATCGGAAACATAGTGGTAGCTGCGGAAAATGAAAAATTGTTATCCGGCGCATCTGCCTGTATCATTACTTATGGAATGGGAGTTTATTGGGCTAAAGCTGCCGCTAAATCATTTCCGGGACATCTCGATATTGTTGACCTGCGAACCTTATTTCCCCTTGATGAAGAACTGATCTATAATACGGTTAAAAAGCATGGAAAATGTCTTGTGCTTACCGAAGAGCAACAGACCAATTCGTTTGCAGAAGCATTGGCAGGCAGGATTTCAAAAGAATGTTTTACATATCTTGATGCACCGGTCGAAGTTATGGGTTCGCTTAACCTCCCGGCTGTGCCGATGAATGTAGGTCTTGAGCAGGCGATGTTACCTAATCCGGATAAAGTGGTGGAGAAATTAAAACGATTATTTTCTTATTAGGTTAAGTGGTTC
>JBKJPO010000127.1:0-2541 GCA_046595095.1 Chitinophagaceae bacterium | reverse complement strand
AGCATTTGACCAACGTATACCATCCACAACGGTAGACTTATCATCATCCACCAATAGATTATTAATGTAAACATCAGAAACATCCGCTTTTATTTTAGTGGATCCTGAGCCGGTAACTAATAATTTTTTTGCATGAATCAGGTTGTTTCCGGTATATTTTACATCCTGCAGTTGGGCTGATATATCTTTTAATTTGATACGGCCATTTTTAAATGAAAGCTGGTCAACCGATCTGCCAAGTCCATCATTGCTGGTTGATCGCAAAAGATTATTACTGCGAAGGCCAAGGTTAACATTATTAAGGTCAACTACAGTTGTACCAAGTTTCATATTTACTTTACCATCGATGATGTTAATCCGATTTAAGGTCATCAAATCATCAATGGTTTGTAATGATGCAAATAAATTTGTTTTCTTTCTTACACGGTTCCTTGAGTCTTTACTGAAATTTATGTCGGGCTTGTACAGTAGCGCCTCGTTGGCTGAAAGGTTTTCTTCAAATATAAGTTTATACCAATCCAACCCGGTTAGCTCGAAGTAGGGAATTTTAATATCCTTATAATTTCTTGGTCTGCCCCGACTAAGATCAGTAGTGATGGAAAAATTATTAAGCGAAATTTTTTGATTTAAAAAATGAATACTGTCGAAACCATATACCACTGAACTATCCGCATTATACAAACGATAATCCCTTACCAACATATCAAATTGCTTCACAGAAACTGGGACAGCTGAATCTGAATTGATTCGTAAACCCCTCATTTCAAAATTATCTTTATTTGTATTTGCTAGCGTTCTGTTCTTATTGCCAATAATATTTATTTTTATTCCGGCATCTTTTACACCGATATATGCAAGATCAAGATCACCAGACAAGTCACGGATGATTTCATCAAGATCAGGTTTCTTCTTATTGGGAGAGGCCTTTACCAACGTATTTATGTTGATATTAAAAACGGGATTTTCACAATAAACTGAATCTGCCCTTATTAAATTTAAACGGTCCATGGCATCAAAATCAACCCCTGTAAGGATAAGAGAGGTAAAGAAAATTTCATAACTGCTCGATGAACTATCAGTAGGTTTTGCCGTAATTGTACAGCTATCTAATTCAATACGTTTCTGAAATAGTTGCAACCTGAAATTTTTGAAAGCTAAATTATGCCGCCCTCCTGGCAGGGAAATCTGCTGATTGGTTGTACTGAGTTCAACTTTTTGTTCATTTTCAATAAACTCATCCCTCCTTTCGGCATTGTTACTTTTTCTAATTAGATCAAGGTATATTTTTGAGATTACCACAGGTTCCGATCCTACTTTCATTTTGTTAAACAGGCTAACCTTTGCATTATTTATCTTGATTTTTTTAATGCCAAAATTATCCAATACATCAAGCATTGAGTTATACATTTTACCCATTTCCCGTGAAATGGATATGTCATCTTTTGCTTTTGCCAATGTGGTATCTTTTCGCCATTGAAATATTTCTACTTCGGGGTCATGAAGTTTAAGAGAATCAAGCAAGAGCTGTTTTCTAAGAATTAAAGGCCAAAAGGAGTTCACACGTAGCGTGAGCTTTTTAAACTGAACGTGATAGGTAGCGTCTGATTGCAAAGTATCAATACTTGCAATATCGGCCTGCCTTATCTGTAAAGTGTTAGTAAAAAAATTAAAACTAAGCTGGGAAAGATCGAGTTTGATTTTACCCTTGGATTTTTTATCCACCATGTCAATGAGTACATTTCTGGCATTTTTTACAAACCAAATATGTAATCCGGCTACAACAAATGCAATAACGGCAAAAAGGATAAGAAAAATTTTGAAAAATCTTTTAGAGCGGGATTTGGTTTTTAGGGTTTGCATTATTTGGGCAAGAGGTCTCTGTATAATATACTCTTTAAAGGTAGCTTAAGATTTCTCAACAGGCTAAAAAAGAGGGGTAGCGATCCACTTATTAACTATATATTGGGTTATACAACTTCCACTAACCAATAATTTTTTTTGCCTTTTTGTATTAGCAAATATTTTTGATTTAAGAGGCCTGAATTATCAATCTTAAACGCTGTTCCTTCAACTTTGAGTTTATTAATACTTATTCCACCACCCAGTAACATTTTTTTTGCTTCACCTTTACTCTCAAAAATTTTTGTGTCAGTGAGAAATGAAACAATATCAGCACCTGTTTGTAATTTTTGTTTTGGTATTTCCACTCTGGGCACCCCTTCCATTACCTGTAATAATTCTTCTTCATTTAATTGTTTTAATATTTCTGATGTTTCATTACTGAATAAAATTTGCGAAGCCTGAACCGCGAAATCATATTCAGTTTTTGAGTGTACAAAAATGGTAACCTCTTCAGCCAACTTTTGCTGTAATAATCGCATATGCTCGTTTCCATTATGTTCAACCTTTAGCGCTTCTATTTCTTTTTCAGATAAAAAAGTAAATGTTTTTAAATATCTCTCCGCATCAGCATCGGCTGCATTTAACCAAAATTGGTAAAACTGGTAAGGAGATGTTTTTTTAGCATCAAGCCATATATTT
>JBKJPO010000104.1:0-2832 GCA_046595095.1 Chitinophagaceae bacterium | reverse complement strand
CCTCGGCGCACTTCGCCTGAAAAAAGCAGTTTGCGAAACGAACTTACCTCCCTTAAGGATAAATTAAATATTTCTTCCTCATCTTTTTATACTTCGATAATCCCGGTTCCCAGGAGGCGTATATTTCTTTAATAGACGTACCATTTGCAATCTGTTTCCTTAACTCATAGGTCCCGGAAAGTTTATCAATATCACCCATTTCCTTGCTTTGCGATCTATCAAAAAATTTAACCTTAACTGGAAAAGCAGCGTAGAGATCCTTCATCCATTGAAGGTTAATTCGTTTTGTTTTTCTCAGCTCATTAATATCATACTCGCGAAGATCAAGCCCATAACAAACCTGGTTCATGAAGAGCGGCGTTTCACTCATGCCCGGGATGCTGGTCGGTGTAAAGGAAAACTCATATTTATCTTTGAGAAGCGGGCTTCCTAAAACGGTGAATGGAAACTGCGTGCCACGTCCATGGTTAACGGCTACGCCTTCAAACAAACAGGTAGAAGGGTAGAGCATGATGCTTTGTTGCGTATTCAAATTTGGTGAAGGTTTTACCGGAAGCGTATATGCCATATCGTGGTTGTAGTTAGCCATCGGGATGATTTTCAATTTGCATTTCATTTTATTGGGAAGCCAGCCTTCCCCATTTATCATTTTTGCAAATTCGGCGATCGTCATTCCGTGCGCGATAGGAATGGGAAACATCCCTATACCGGATTTAAGTTTCATATTCAGTATGGGGCCATCCACCAGGTAACCATTTGGGTTGGGTCTGTCGAGGATCAGCAGCTCTTTATTGTTTTCTGCGCAAGCTTCCATCACGTGACTCAACACATTGATGTAAGTATAAAATCTGCAGCCCACATCCTGTATATCGAAGATCATTAGGTCCACATCAGAAAGATCTTCTTTAGATGGTTTTCGTTTAGGGCCATAAAGCGAAATTATTTTCACGCCGGTGGCTGGATCTTTCTCATTGCTCACTTTTACACCAGCGCTGGCATTTCCACGGAAACCATGTTCGGGCCCAAAGACTTTTACGATATTGATGCGTCTTGAAAGCAGGCTATCCACCAAATGCTTTTTCCCAATGATCGTAGTTGGATTTGCGAGTATGGCTACACGTTTGTTTTTTAGAAAAGGGAAATATTTTTCTGTTTGATCAGCGCCGGTGAGGAGGCTGGCATTTGTATATCTTGTCTGTATCGGTAGATGTTTTGGCTGAGTGCAGGGAAGGCTTGTGGCGGTGGCAATCGTAGCTAGTATTGTTAGGAAAGAAAAGAGTTTCATTGCTATGTTTTTTAAAAATAATTAAATTACATGAGCAACATTACTGATTTAGGCTGAGTAAATAATCTAAAAGATGCTAAAGATCGATTATATTGCTAAGCACCAATAGCGATCGCAGTCTTCTCTTTTCGGCTGTTCAGCATTTAGTATTTAGTATTATGTTCTCTTGCTACATTTTCTTCTGTCCACTTTGGGTTAATTTATATTTAACCAAAGCGAACAGAGTGAAAGAAGTCTGAGGAACCCCCAGGAGGATCTGCATAAAATTAAGCCCTCATCATCAATTTTAATTCGCATCCCTCACCCCCCGTATTCCATTTAAAAAAGAAACAACCGCACTCACGAAAGCCCCTGCCGGAAACTTCCTGGATACCGTTAGAATATAATTATCAGTAGAGAAGAAAAGATTACCACCACGTGAAGTTAATCCTGCTGTTTGTGTGGTGCCGGTCACACCGTTATAGATTGTATTGGCTGCAGTGTTATCAGTATTTCCGTTGATGCCCGGCCAGTAATCCACGTCTGCCATGCCCTTGACATTAATATTTCCATTACCATGCCTGCCCGTAAAAGATCTGCCGGCCAGCACAGATGTGCTTACACAATACTCACCTGCGGAACCTGTGAGTTCCATTACGCCATAATAGCTTGCGCCTGCATTGATGCGTGTAGACGTTGTCGTTGCAAAGATGCCACCACGAAGATTTATTTTCCCAACATTGGAAGTGACTGAATAAATTGCATTGCCTTCAACACTGCTCATATTGTTTACAGCTTCAGACGACTCGCCTGGATTGGTAATTGTATAAGGCACTGCGCTGGCAATAAGTGCGCTGCCCCAGGCAAATTCTTTTAGCACAGGAAATACCGGACCGCGACAGGCTTTTTCATATTCAAGTTCAGTATAAGGGCGGAGGCAGGCCCAATCGAGATATGCTGCCGCATTTGACCAGGTAACATCTGTAAGTGTGATCCATTCTCCATCACCGGCTTCATCATATACATTGTTGTTATTATAATCGCAACCAAAAACTGCGGGTGTAGGTGTAGCGAAGTTACCAGGGGTTGCAATCTCAAGTCTTCCCCTGAAATAATCGTTAAGAACCATTGTACCGGTTACAGCATTTGGCGCAATCGTAATAAGGCTATCCTGCGCAGGGTAGGTGAGTGTATTCAAAAAATCGCGGTATGCTCCAAGTGATACTTCATATTTCATCATCCATGATGCATTGTACCCGTTGGGGAAACCGGTTAGAAATGTAGATAAACTTTGTTCGCTATATCCTCCCAGTTTGCCTGCCGTATTACCGAATTGTGTAACGCTGCCATCGCCCGTAACAGGGTAAGGATTGGCAGTACCGCCTTCAGCATAAGTATTTACAAGCAAGTCGGAATAGCCGGTTCCATCACCTGCATAAAAAGGTCCCTGTGGTATGTATACCATCTCGATAGCAAAGCCTCTTATATCAAAAGTGCCTGGAATACTTTCAATTGCTGCCCTCACGTTGATGAGATTAACACTTCCAAATCCCAGGCATCGAAGCCAG
>JBKJPO010000474.1:0-3935 GCA_046595095.1 Chitinophagaceae bacterium | reverse complement strand
TTGAGCTTGGAGAGATAGAGACGGTATTACTGCAAAGCGGTCTGATAGATCAGGTGGTGGTAATGGCAAGACAGGATAATTCAGAAACAAAACGCCTGGTGAGTTATGTAGTAAGAGGAGATGGATTCACAAAAGAGATTGCAAAAGAGTATTTAAGTGCAAGATTACCGGATTATATGGTCCCGCAAATATGGGTGGAACTGGAGCAGATGCCACTTACGCCCAATGGCAAGATAGATAAAAAGGCGCTTCCCGATCCTGAGTTAGAAGGTCTTTCTACAAGCGTCTACACAGCACCAACGAATGAGACAGAAGAAAAACTGGTATTGATCTGGCAGCATTTATTAAACGTACCCCGTGTAAGCATACACGATAATTTCTTTGAACTGGGGGGCGACTCTATTTTGACGATGCAAGTATTGAACCATGCACGGCGTGATGGTATTATGTTACAACCTCGTGATATTTTTATTCATCAGAATATCGCAAAGCTTTCAGTTGCTATTAGCAAAAGATTAGAGACTAAAACTTTAAATGAACAAGGCATTTTAACAGGGAGGAGTAAATTGCTTCCAATTCAACAATGGTACCTGCAGCGGGAACACGAGGAGGTATCAAATTTTAACCAATCCGTGCTTTTAAACATTAGCAAAGGTGTAAGTGAAGGAATGCTTAAGGAAGCATTACAGGATATCATTATACAACATGATGCCCTTCGTTTCGTATTTAGCAAAGTTGCTGGCAATTGGCAACAGGAATATGGCGCTACAGGGGGAGACATGGTAACACTTGATTTGAGGGAAACAGACCAGGCCAGGATCAGCACAGTAATCGCCCGTGAGGTTGCACTGCATCAAAAAAAACTTGATATCACAAAAGGTAAATTAATAAAAATTCTACTTATGCAAACTCCGATAACGGATACGCATAATCGTTTACTTATCGTTATACATCACCTGGCGATTGATGGAGTATCTTGGAGGATATTATTTGAAGATATTGAAGAGTATCTGAACAATCTAAATGAGGGAATTAATCCTCCTGCAGTTTTTAAAGGCACTTCTTTTCGTCAATGGTATGAGGCTTTGGAAAAATATAGCTTAACGCGCAATTTACAATCTCAGGAAAGTTACTGGCATCAAACATTTCAAAAGTACATTCCGCTTCCTGTCGATAAGATGCATGAAGGTAAAGTTAAGGCTAAAGACATTGGACTCCATAGTATTCGACTGGCACCGGATCAAACACAAAAGCTGATAAAAGAGGTTCCAAAAGTATATCATACCGAAATCAATGACACTTTGCTTGCGGCGTTGGTTAGAACTCTGGGAACGTGGAGTGAAAGAAAACAGATTACTATCGGACTTGAAGGCCATGGAAGGGAAAGCATTGGCGAACCTGTTGACATTAGCCGTACCATAGGATGGTTCACTACTCTTTATCCTGCAATGTTAAATACAAGGTTGGGCCTGCCAGAAACTGATCTGATAAAAGGAGTGAAAGAAGAGTTGCGTTCTATTCCTGACAAAGGATTGGGGTATGGTGTTCTTAAATACATAAAGAAAATACCATCCCTGGAAGGCAAGGATCCATGGGATATTATTTTCAATTACCTCGGGCAGCTGGATAATATTGTTAGTGATAGTAAATGGTTATCCGGTGCAAGTGAATCACAAGGCTCAGGGATAAGCAGCGAGTATATAGTTGATGAAAAAATGTCTGTAAATAGTTTTGTAGTTGGAGGAGAACTGGTTATAAATTGGAGCTACAGTACAAAACATTATGAGGATGAAACCATCAGGAAACTTTCTGCCTCATATATCTCTAACCTGGAAATTATTATTGCCCATTGCCTTGAACAGCAACGCACTGGTGGTGTAAACTTTACTCCATCTGATTATGGGCTTGGCAAAGATATAAGCTATGAGGAGCTGGATGAATTCCTCGCTACTGAGAATGATGATGAAAATATTTTAAGTTTTTAATGAATGAGTGACCTTATGACGATAAAAGAATTTTTAGATGGGCTTAAAAAATCGAGTTTTTCAATTGCTATTGAAAATGGGAAACTTGTATTGAAAGGTGATAAACGAAAACTATCTAAGGAAGAGATGCAGGCTATCAGGAATGATGAGTTTGTCATAAATTATATCAGGCAAAATAAAAATGAGTTGCTTCAATACCTCTCATCATCACCTGGTAATTCAGCTGCCTTAAAATCAAATAAGAATATTTCTTCTATCTACCGGTTGAGTGGCCTGCAACAAGGTATGCTCTTTCATGGTTTATATGATGGGGGCGCAGGAGGCTATATTGAGCAACTCGGCTGCGACCTTATATGCGTCGATGTAACGGTTTTAAAGAGGAGTTGGAATGAAGTAATAAAGAATCATAGCATTCTGAGGAGTGGATTTTATTATAATGAATTTAGTGTACCCGTACAGGTGGTTTATAAAGAAGTGAAGATCCCTGTTGAGCTTCTCGACTTCAGTGATATGATAACGGCACAACAGGAGGAAGCACTAAAGGAATACGAATCGCTTGACAGGTCAATGGGCTTCGACTTTAAAGCTGCACCACTTATGCGTCTTGCGTTGATCAGGTTGACAGATGATCGCTACCGCATGCTCTGGACATCGCATCATATATTGTTTGATGGCTGGTCTCTGCCGGTGTTGATGGAGGAGTTCCTGCAAACGTACCAGGGATTGATGAATGGAGAGAAATTGAAGCTAAGGGAGGAAGATAGGTACGAAGATTATATCCGCTACATCGATCGGATAGATAAGGACCAGGAAGAAAAGTACTGGCGCAGTTACATGCAGGGCCTTGATCAAAGTACCCTGCTTCCATTTATTGGTTCAACAACGGAGCGTACAAAGGGTGTAGGTGCTTACAAGATAGCATCCCTCCAACTTGATGAGGAAGTAACCGGGAAGATGCAGCTCTACGCAAAGAAGAATCGGATAACGGTGAATACCATAATGCAGGGTGTATGGTCGTTTATTCTACACCGTTATACATCGAACAGCGATATAGTATATGGCGTGATTGTTTCCGGAAGACCTGATGATCTGCCGGGTGTGGAAACAAGAGTTGGGATGTACATCAATGCGCTGCCACTACATTCACATTTAGAATTAAACGGAGAGCATAAGCTGGATCCAGGTAAATGGCTCCAGGAGATGCAAACAGACCAGGTAACTTCGCGAGCGTTTCAGTATACCCCGTTACAGGATATACAAGGATGGGTAGGTATGCAGGGAGATCTTTTTGATAGCTTACTTGTATTTGAGAATTACCCGGTTAGTGAGTTGATTGCCAAAAAGAAATGGGCTTTACAGGTGGAAAATATCAGTGTGACTGAACAAACGAATTATCCACTAACTATATTAATTGGAATATCAGAAAAAACCAAAATTCAATTTAGCTATAACTCTGATTTGCTGGATGAAGTTTATGTAAATGAGATAAGAGATCATTTCGAAAATGTGTTACTTCAATTCATAAGTACGAACGATGCCCGTCTTGATGAAATAAATCTTTTATCCCCTGAGAAAGAACAAAAATTAATAGTAGGATTTAATAAGGGTCTTGTTAAATTTCCTTCGAATGAAACTATCGTTTCTCTTTTTGAAGATCAGGCAGCCAGGGCACCGGGAAATATTGCTCTCGTGTTCGAAGATCAGCAATTAACTTATAAAGATTTGAATGAGCGTGCAAATCAATTGGCACATTATTTAATTAAAAAAGGCGTTGGGTCTGAAACGCTGATTCCGATTTGTATTGAGCGTGGTATTGAAATGATCATTGGTATTTTAGGGATATTAAAAGCAGGTGGTGTATATGTACCTATCGATCCCGAGTACCCGCAAGACAGGATCAGTTTTATGCTTGAAGACACAGCTGCTTCTTATGTAATAAGCAGTTTAGCG